>NZ_JAAGMH010000132.1:0-1244 GCF_010548505.1 Streptomyces sp. SID14515
CGCCGACGGCGTACCCGCGAGGCCCGCGGCCCGCTGCGCGACGCCCTGGTCGCCTTCCAGCGCTGCTCGGCCCGCGCCTGGGCGGAGCGGGCGGCCGGAGAGCTGCGGGCGGCGGGGGAGCCGGTCGCGGCACGGCGGGAGGCGGCCGGTGAACCGCTCGCCGCGCTCACGCCCCAGCAGCAGCGCATCGCCCGCTGCGTCGCCGAGGGGGCCACCAACCGCGAAGTGGCGCTCAGGCTGTCGCTCAGCCCGCGCACGGTCGACCACCACCTCCGTAACGTCTTCGCCGCCCTCGGCATCCGCTCCCGCACCGAACTCGCCCGACTGCTGAGCCCCTGACCCCCCGGCGTAGGCGGGAGGTTGCGAGACCGTGATGACGAGTTCCTCGCAGACCCCTAGGTACCGACTGGGCGGTATGCCATTCTGCGGGCGTCAGGATCGTGTCGCCGTGCTCGCGCCCCGCCCGGGCCGGGTGCGCCGGGCCCGCCGCTCGCGCGGCCGGCCGTATCCCGGTGGAGGCCGCCATGCCACAGGTCGTACGTCCGCGGATCGGGGCCCTGCACGGCCCGCCCCCGACAACGCCGTTGCCGCACCGCTTCCGGTCGCTGGCCGACCGCGAGGCCGTGGAGGTGCTGCACCGGGCCGCCCGGGTCCTCGTCGCCTCGCTGCCGGCCCTCACCGACCGGCTCGTCGAGGCCCTGTACGCCCAGGAGCCCGGCTACCGGGCGGCGATCGAGTCCGACCGGGCCGAGGTCTGGCAGGAGGTCCACCACTCGCTGCGGCACAACGTGGGCTCGCTGATCCAGCCCCGGGAGTTCCGTGAGTCCGCCCACCGCACCTCCCGCTGGATCGGCGAGATCCGCGCCGAGCAGGGCGTACCGCTCGACGCCGTCCTGCACGCCTTCCGGATGGGCGGCGCGATGGTCTGGCAGGACCTCGTGGACGAGACCGCCCGGCGCGACCCCGACGACGTACGGCTGCTCGTCCATGTCGCCGCCGATGTGTGGAACTTCGTCGACGAGCACTGCGGGATCGTCGCGGACGCCTACCGGCAGGCCGAGCGGCGGCTGTCCTGGCGGCGCGAGAACCGGCAGCGGCTCATGGTCGCCGCCCTGCTGGACGGCACCGCCCGGATCGCGGACCTCGCCGAGGCGGCCGCGATGCTGGGGCTGCCGGAGCAGGGCCGGTACGCCGTGCTCGCGGTGGCCGCCGCCCCGCGCGGGCCGGGCTCCGCCGCCCGCCCG
>NZ_JAAGMH010000134.1:0-184293 GCF_010548505.1 Streptomyces sp. SID14515
TCGGCGGGGCGGCGCTCGGGGGGTAGCCGTAGCCGCCGGGGGCCTGCGGGGCGGCGGGCCGCCCGGCCGCGGGCTGGGGCGGTGCCGACTGGTCCTGCTGTGACGAACTCGACGCCAGTGTGCGGCTGCGGACCCGGTAGAGCCCGGTGTCGAGGTCGTCGGCCTTCTCCAGGTGGACCTTGATCGGTCCCATGAAGGTGTAGCGCTGCTGCTTGGCGTAGTCGCGCACCAGGCCGGAGAGCTCGTCGCCCAGCTGACCGGAGTACGGGCTGAGCCGCTCGTAGTCGGGTGTGCTGAGCTCGACGATGAAGTCGTTGGGGACGACGGTCCGCTCGCGGTTCCAGATCGTCGCGTTGTTGTCGCACTCGCGCTGGAGGGCGCCGGCGATCTCGACGGGCTGCACCTCGGACTTGAAGACCTTGGCGAAGGTGCCGTTGACCAGCCCCTCGAGGCGCTGCTCGAAACGCTTCATGACCCCCATGGGGCACCTCCTCCGGTGTCATCGTCCCTGTACTGCTTGCTGATCGTATCCACGCGTCGGGAAATCGGCTGGTTCCCCTTGTCTGGCCTGTGGATGAGTGTCACCCCTCACACGGATCGTAGAGGTGGCTTCCTCACAGTGTCCCGCACCCGGGACGCACTCTGGAGGAGTGGGGGCGATGGTTCGGGGTTCCCGCTTCCCTTCCCGGAGCCGGCGAAACAACGGATGTGAATCCACCCTGTCCAGCGTGCTAATCTTCAGTTTGTCGCCAGGCGCTCGCCCCACACGGTGAGGGTCTGAAACACCACTTGCGCGAGTGGCGGAACGGCAGACGCGCTGGCTTCAGGTGCCAGTGTCCTTAGGGACGTGGGGGTTCAAATCCCCCCTCGCGCACAACGGCAGTTGCCCGCAACTGCTGAAGTTGATTCGAGAGAACCCCCGCTTCGGAGAGATCCGGAGCGGGGGTTCTTCGTTGTTCCGTGTTTTCGCCGGAGGGCCGGGGTACGGACAGGCGGGTGGGAAGAGGCGGCGGCGGTCGTCGAAGGGCGGTGATCCACCGGCTGTGGGCGCGGTTTCCGGACAGACCGATGGCCGGTGCAACGGCGCACTTGCATACGCTGGCCGCAGAGGTTGGATCGACGGCGGCTCGGCGGTGAAGGGCTGAGCGCACAGAACGTCCCGGAGGCAGGAAATGGCGAAGCAGGCTCGCGCGGTCCAGACGTGGCGGTCGATCGTGGATGCCGCGGCGAGTGTCTTCGACGACTACGGCTACGAGCGTGCCGCCATCTCGGAGATCCTCCGCCGTGCCAAGGTCACCAAGGGGGCCTTGTACTTCCATTTCGCCTCCAAGGAGGCCATCGCGCAGGCGATCATGGACGAGCAGACGTCGACGGTCGAGTTCGAGCAGGAGGGATCGCCGCTCCAGTCCCTGGTGGACGGTGGTCAGCAGTTCGCCTTCGCCCTGCGCCACAACGCGATGGCCCGGGCCGGTACGAGGCTCTCCATCGAGGGCGTCTTCCTCGGCGGACCGCACCCGTGGGGCGACTGGATCGACGCGACGGCCCGGATGCTGGAGCTGGGCCAGGAACGCGGCGAGGTGTTCCCGCAGATCGACCCGATGGTGTCGGCCAAAATCATCGTCGCCTCGTTCACCGGTATCCAGCTGGTCTCGGAGGCCGACACCGGTCGCGCCGATCTGCGCGAGCAGGTGGCGGAGATGTGGCGTCACATCCTGCCGTCGATCGCGCACCCCGGTGTCATCGCCCACATCAAGCCGGAGGGCCGGGTGGATCTGGCGGCCGAGGCGCGCGAGAAGGCGGAGCGCGAGGAGCAGGAGGCCAGGATCGCCGCGGAGGCCAAGGACGCGGGCTCCCTGCCGGGCGAGGCCGGCCTGCGGGGCGGTGGAGCCGGTCGCGGTACGAGGGCCGGTCAGGCCGCCGACGAGGCCGACGAGGAGCCGGCGGGTGCGGGTGTGGCGGCCGGAGGGGCTGTCTGAACCACGCCGAGGGCGTCTGAACCACGCTCGGGGCTGCCTGAACCACGCTCAGGGGTGCCATGTTTCACGTGAAACGCCCGATTCACCATGCGGCAGGGCCGCGGAGCTCGTAGAAGCTCCGCGGCCCTGTCTGCGTTTTCGGGGTCTGCCGTTCTGCCGCTCTGCTGTCCGCTCAGGCGGCGAGGCGGGTGGCGAGGGCCTTCGCCTTCTCCCGGGCGTCGTCGAGCGCCTTGGCGCGGGAGGCCTCGGCGAGCGGGATCAGTTCGGCCATCGACGGCTGCGAGTGGGCGAGTGTCAGCTCCGGAACGATGAAGTCCACCTCGGCGGAGAACATGCCCGCGAACACCTTCTCCAGGTAATTCTGGACAAATTCAAAGCTCTCGCGCGGGGTGCCCGGAGCGTACGAACCGCCCCGGCTGGCGACGACGGTCACCGGGGTCTTGGCGATGGGGGAGTCCGGTCCGGCGTTGTGCCCGACGATGATCACCTGGTCGAGCCAGGCCTTGAGGGTGGACGGGATCGTGAAGTTGTACATCGGTGCGCCGATCAGGACGGCGTCCGCCGCGGCCAGCTCGTCGGCGAGTTCCCGGCGCAGCGGGTCGTCGGCGCCCGCGGCCGTGGCGCCGGCGTCCAGGTGGGGCAGTGGATCGGCGGCGAGGTCGCGATGGACGACGGTGCCGTCCGGGTGCTGCTCGCGCCAGGCCTCGACGAACGCCGCGGTGATGTCGCGGGAGGCGGAGCCCTGGGGGAAGACGGCGGAGTCGAGGTGCAGAAGCGTGGCCATGGTGATCTCCACAGAGAGGGGAAGGGGGCGCGGGCGGGTCGACGGGACCGCGCGGGCGCCCAGGGCGGATCCATTCCGTGCGTAACTACTAATAGCATAGCTACTTATTTTTAGTAAGCCACCCACGGTGGCGCAGTACCCTGGGGACATGGCGGATCACAGCGAACAGGCCTGTCGGCGGGTCGATGTGGGGATCAGTCGCGTCTTCGAGTTGTTCGGCAAGCGCTGGACCGGCCCGATCGTCTCGGTGCTGCTGCAGCGACCGGTGCACTTCGCCGAGTTGCGCCGGGCGATTCCCGGCATCAGCGAGCGCATGCTCTCGGACCGGCTGACCGAACTCGGCGCGGCCGGCCTGGTGATCCGCGAGGTCGACGAGGGGCCGCCGCTGCGCGTCGCGTACCGGCTCACCGAGGCCGGCGCCGCGATGGAGCCCGCACTCAAGGAACTCGGTCGGTGGTCGGACACCTACCTGAAGCCCGACCCCGGTACCGGCTGCTGATACCGGCTGCCGAATCGGCGGTACCGTCGTGCTCGGCCGCTGCGGGGCAGGGCCGCTGGCCGGGCGGACAGCCGGGCAGCCGGAGAGTGGGTACGAGGGTGGGGGAGGCGACGCTCCATGGGCGGAACCGGGACGACGATGCCTGAACAGCGTGGAGCGGAGGCTGATCCGCGTATTCCGGTCGTGCCCGGGTTCGCCCGGCGCGGGGCCACGAGTTCACCGAAGGCGGCGGGCAAGGCGCTCCGCGACCGGGTGCCGCGGTCCTCGCACGCCTCGCTGGTCCTGCCGCAGGGCCGGCCGGACGCGGTGCGGGCGGTCGAGGAGTCGAACCGGGGCCGGGTGCCCGGACTGACGCCGATACGGGTGGGCCGGATGGCGGCGACGCCGTTCGCCTTCCTGCGGGGTGCGGCCGGACTGATGGCTCACGATCTGACGGGCAGCCCGGTCACCGGTGTGGGCGCCCAGCTCTGTGGCGACGCGCACGCGGCCAACTTCGGCCTCTACGGCGATGCCCGGGGCAGCCTGGTCATCGATCTGAACGACTTCGACGAGACCGTCTTCGGGCCCTGGGAATGGGACCTCAAGCGGCTGGCCACCTCCCTGGTGCTGGCCGGCCGGGCCGCCGGGGCCGACGAGGACACCTGCCGCCGGGGCGCGTACGACGCCGTCGGCGCCTACCGGCGCACGATGCGGCTGCTGGCCCGGCTGCCCGCCCTCGACGCCTGGAACGCCATCGCGGACGAGGAGCTCGTCTCGCACACGGACGCGCGTGACCTCGTCGGCACCCTGGAGCGGGTCTCGGAGAAGGCCCGCAACAACACCAGCGCCCGCTTCGCCGCCCGCTCCACCGAGGAGTGCCCGGACGGCGGCCGGCGCTTCGTCGACGCCCGGCCCGTGCTGCGCCGGGTGCCGGACGCCGAGGCCGCGGTGGTGGCCGCCGGGCTCGCCGGATATCTCTCCACCGTCTCCGAGGACCGGGTGCCGCTGCTGGCCCGGTACGCGATCCACGACGTGGCGTTCCGGGTGGTCGGCACCGGCAGCGTGGGCACTCGGTCGTATGTGGTGCTGCTGCTCGACCACCGGGGTGAGCCGCTGGTCCTCCAGGTGAAGGAGGCGCGCCCCTCGGTGCTCGCGCCCTATCTGCCCGCGGTCGGTTTCGATGTGCCGGAGGTGGCGCACGAGGGTCGCCGGGTGGTGCTCGGACAGAAGCGGATGCAGGTCGTCAGCGACATCCTGCTCGGCTGGGCGGACGTCGACGGCAGGCAGTTCCAGGTCCGGCAGTTCCGTAACCGCAAGGGCAGCGTGGACCCCGCCGCGCTCGCCGCCGACCAGGTGGACGACTACGGGCGGATGACCGGCGCGCTGCTCGCCCGGGCGCACGCGCACAGCGCCGATCCCCGGCTGCTGGCGGGCTACTGCGGCAAGAACGACGAGCTCGACGAGGCGGTGGCCGCCTTCGCGGTGACGTACGCCGACCGTACGGAGGCGGATCACGCCGAGCTGGTGCGGGCGATCAAGGCGGGCAGGCTGGCCGCCGAGTTCGGTATATGACGGGGCCGTGAGGCGGTGGGACCGGTTCCTGAGGCGGTGGGTCCCGGGGCCGGGGCCCACCGTGTGTGCCGGGCCGCCGGGCCGTGGCCATACGCTGGACGGGTGACCGACGAAGCCGCCGGGGTGCCGACCACCCGGAACGATGAAGACCGGCAGGACAACGACCGGCAGGACGAGCCCCGGCCCGCCCCGGAGGCCCAGGACGCCCCTGGCGCGCAGGACGCCCAGGAGACGCAGGACGCCCCGGGGGCGCCGGGCGGCTCCGGGGCCTCGGACGCCGCTGCCGGGGAGCCGGTCGGCCCCGAGGACGCCGCGCCGCGGCCCGAGGCGCGGCTGGCCAGGGCGGTGCAGGTCGCCGAACAGGCGTTGATCGAGTTCGAGATCGCGGTGGAGACCTTCCGGGTGGAGGTCGAGAACTTCTCCCGGCTGCACCACCAGAAGCTCGGCCCGATGTACACCCGCCTCGACGAGCTGGACGCGCTGATCGCGGAGGCGAAGGCCGCCCGGACCGGGGATCCGGAGGACGAGCGCAAGGCGCGCGAGGCGCGGGCGGTCGTCATGCCGATGCCCGGGGTCGACGAGCTGTTCCACGACTGGATGGACACCGACGGGCTGTCCCCCGAGGCCGCGGCCATGCTCACCGAGCAGCCGGTCCGGCCGCCGAAGCGGGTCAGGCCGAGCGAGGAGGCCCGCAAGCTCTACCGGGAGCTGGCCCGCAAGGCGCACCCCGACCTCGCCCAGGACGAGCCGGAACGGCAGCGCCGTGACGAGTTCATCGCCCGGGTGAACGCCGCCTACGGGCGGGGCGACGTCGAGCTGCTCAAGGAGCTCGTGGCGGAGTGGGCGGCCGGCCCGGTGCAGCCCCTGACCCCGCTGAGCGAGAGCGAGGAGCTCTACGCCCGGCTGGAGTGGCTCAGCCGGCGCAAGGAGCTGCTGACGGTGCTCGCCAAGGAGCTGGAGGAGGGCGCGATCGGCTCGATGCTGCGGATGGCGCCGGACGACCCGGACCAGCTGCTGGAGGACATCGCGGAGCAGCTGCTCGGCGAGGTGTCCCGGCGTGAGGCCGAGCTCGCGGAGATGGTGCAGTAGCGTTCCGGGTGACTCCGCCGCGTGGACACGAGGCCCGCGTAGGCACGAGGCCCGCGTAGGCACGAGGCCCGCGTAGGCACGAGGCCCGCGTACAAAGGCCCCGGCCCGCGACCTCGAGATGGCAATCCCAAGACTGCACGAGACAAGCCCAAGACTGCACGAGAGAAGGCATGACCCATGAATTTCGCCCCGCTGCCCTCGGTGGACGCCGCGGCGGTGCCGTCGGACGGCTTCGTCCTGGACGTCCGTGAGAACGACGAGTGGGCGGCCGGTCACGTCGAGGGTGCGCTGCACATCCCGATGAGCGACTTCGTGGGCCGGTTCGGCGAGCTGACCGAGGCCGCCGAGGACGGCCGGCGCGTGCATGTGATGTGCCGGGTCGGCGGCCGGTCGGCCCAGGTCACCCAGTACCTGGTCCAGCAGGGCATCGACGCCGTGAACATCGACGGCGGCATGCAGGCCTGGGACGGCGCCGGGCGCCCGATGGTCACGGACAACGGGACGCCCGCCTTCGTCCTCTGAGGTCGGCCCTTCGTCCTCTCTGAGGTCGGCGCGGTCCGGCGCGGGTTCAGCCGAGCGGATGGGCGGCCAGCAGGTCGCCCAGCGCCTCCTCGTGGGCCGCGGCCGGCCCGAGGGAGAGCTCGATCTGCTTCGCCCAGGCGTGGAAGCGGTGCAGCGGGTAGTCGGTGTCCGCGCCGAAGCCGCCGTGCAGATGCTGGGCGGTCTGCACGACGCGGCGGACGCCGTCGGAGGCCCAGATCTTCGCCACGGCGACATCGCCCGCGGCGGGCAGCGGGCCTCCGGCGTCGGTGGAGATCCGCCAGGCGGCCTGCCAGAGCGTCGCCTCCATCGCCCGCAGATCGATGTACCGGTCGGCGGCCTGGACCGCCACCGCCTGGAACGTGGCGACCGGGAACCCGAACTGCTCCCGCCTGCCGGTGTATTCGGCGGTCATCGCGAGCACCCGCTCGCCCAGCCCGAGCGCGAGCGCGCAGGTTCCCGTGATGAGCAGGGACCGCAGCCATTCCCAGCAGTCCGCCGCGTCGATCAGCTCGCGGTCCGCCACACGCACGGCGTCGAGCCGGACCTCGGCCAGGCGTTCACCGCTGGTGGAGACCTGGTCCGCCAGGGTGACGCCGTCGCGGGTACGGGGCACGAGGGCCAGGACCGGCCGGCCATCCGCGGTGTGCGCGGGGACGGCGATCCGGTCGGCCACCTGCGCCCAGGGAACCGCGGACTGCACTCCGTCGAGCACCCAGCCGGAATCCCCGGCCGGGCCGTCGTTCTCCTTGCCGGTCTCCTTGCCAGTCTCCCCGCGGCCCTCCCCGTACGGCCGTGCGGAGA
The DNA here is from genome assembly GCF_010548505.1 of Streptomyces sp. SID14515. Taxonomy (NCBI): domain Bacteria; kingdom Bacillati; phylum Actinomycetota; class Actinomycetes; order Kitasatosporales; family Streptomycetaceae; genus Streptomyces; species Streptomyces sp. SID14515. Next base: position 7,244 of record NZ_JAAGMH010000134.1, read on the forward strand.
CGGCGAGTTCGGCCGGATCATGGCCGCTGCGGCCGTTGGCGCCGACGGTCAGGATCAGTTCGCCCCGCCCGGCCCGGGGCAGCAGCTCCGCCGCGAGGGCGCGATCTCCGTACCGCTGGACCGCCATCGCCACCGCGCAGCTCTCCAGCAACGGGACCCTGGCCAGCACCTTGGCCGACTCCCGCAGGACCAGGCAGAGCGCGATCGGGTCCAGGCCCGCGCCCCCATGGTCCGGCGACAGCGTGAGCCCGAGCAGATCCGTGCGCGCCAGCTCGTGCCACAGCTGCCGGTCGATGTCCTCCGCCACGGCCCCCGGGGTCAGGGCGGGGCTGGGCGCGCGGTCGGGTGCGACATCCGAGAAGACGGCCCTGGCCGCCTCGACGGCCGCCTGCTGTTCCTCGGTGAAGGTGAAGTCCACTGTCCCGGCCTCCCGCTAACCGTTGACGACCTGACGGGTCGTCAAGATAGAACAGGTTCTACGGGAAGGGAACAGTGTGGCGGCCCCGGGACCGCGTCAGCGGCCTCAGCGGCCTCAGTTGCTTCAGCGGTCGAAGTCGAGCTCCACCTCCGGGGTGAGCGGATGCGACTGGCAGGCCAGCACGAAGCCCGCCCCGGTCTCCTCCGGTTCCAGCGCGAAGTTGCGGTCCATCCGGACCTCGCCCGATACGAGGAACGCCCGGCAGGTCCCGCACACCCCTCCCTTGCAGGCGTACGGAGCGTCCGAACGGCTCCGCAGCACCGTCTCCAGCAGGGACTCGGAGTCCTGCACCGGCCAGCTGCCCGAGCGGCCGTGGAGGGTGGCCGTCAGCATCGCGTCGGACGGGGCGGCGACCTTGACCACCGTCACATCGGCGGGGCCCTCGTCGACGTGGAAGATCTCCTGGTGGACCCGCGAGCGGTCGACGCCGAGCGCTTTCAGGGCCTTCTCCGTGCCCCGTACGAGGCCGAGCGGTCCGCACAGGAACCAGCCGTCCACCTCCGGCACCGGCAGCACGGCGGGCAGCAGACCGGTGAGCCGTTCGGCGTCGAGCCGCCCGGAGGGGAGCCCGGCCGACTGCTCCTCCCGGGAGAGCGCGGTGACCAGCTGGAAGCGGTCCGGATAGCGGTCCTTGAGGTCGGCCACCTCGTCGAGGAACATCGTCGAGGCCGCCGTGCGGTCGCTGCGGATCAGGCAGAACCGGGCCGTCGGCTCCCGGTCGAGCAGGGTGGCCGCCATCGACAGCACCGGGGTGATGCCGCTGCCGCCGACCACCGCCGCGAACAGGCCCGGGCGCGGCTTCAGGACGAAGCGGCCCATCGGAGGCATGGCCTCCACCTGGTCCCCGACGGCCAGCTCCTTCAGGGCGTACGTGGAGAACGCCCCGCCCTCGACCATGCGGATGCCCACCCGCAGCACCGGTTCGCCGGGCTGCTCGGTGGCCGGTGCGCAGATCGAGTACGAACGGCGGATCTCCTGGCCGTCCACGGCGTAGCGCACGTTCAGATGCTGGCCGGGGGTGTGGCGGAAGGTCTCGCGCAGCTCGGCCGGCACGGCGAGGGTCACGGCCACCGCGTCGTCCGTGATCCGTTCGATCGCGCTGACCCGGAGCGGATGGAACATCTACAACTCCTTGAAGTGGTCGAACGGTTCGCGGCAGGCGACGCAGCGGCGCAGGGCCTTGCACGCCGTGGAGGAGAACCGGCTGAGCAGTTCCGTGTCCGTGGAGCCGCAGTGCGGGCAGCGCACCGAGAGCGTCAGCGGCACGGGGCCGCCGTCCGCGCTGTGGGCGCGCGGCGGGGCTATGCCGAACTCGGCGAGCTTGCGGCGGCCTTCGGCGCTGATGTCGTCCGTCGACCAGGCGGGCGCCAGGACCGTGACCACGGAGACCTCCGGGACGCCGTGGTCGTGCAGCACCCGCTCGATGTCGGCGGACATCGCCTCGATCGCCGGACAGCCCGTGTAGGTCGGGGTGAGGTGCACGGTCACCCGGCCGGGGCCGTCCACCCGCACGTCCCGCAGGACGCCGAGCTCCGCCAGGGTCAGCACCGGGAGCTCGGGGTCGGGCACGGAGCCGGCGAGGCCGCGCAGCTCCGCCTCCAGCAGGGTGTCGGTCACCATGACGCCCCCGGATGACTGCGGTGCAGGTGCTGCATCTCGGCGATCATGCGGCCGAACGGCTCGGTGTGCAGGCCCTGTCGGCCCGCGCCCGCCGCCCAGCCCCCGGACCGCGGGCCCGCCGGGAGGGCCAGGCCGGCCCGCTCGACGACATCGGTGACGGCGGCGAGCCAACCGCTCTGCAGCGCTTGCCAGTCGACACCGGAGTCCGGGGCGTCGAGCCCTTCGACCGGCTGGAACATCTCGCCGGTGAACCGCCACAGCGCGTCCAGGCCGCTCTGCATCCGGCGGTGGCTCTCCTCGGTGCCGCCACCGAGCCTCAGGACCCACTGCTCGGCGTGGTCGCGGTGGTAGGCCACCTCCTTGACGGCCTTGGCCGCCAGACCGCTGAACTCGCCGTCCCCGGCCGCCAGCCGCTCGTACAGCAGGTGCTGGTACACCGAGAAGTAGAGCTGGCGGGCGATGGTGTGGGCGAAGTCCCCGTTCGGCTGCTCGACCAGCTGGAGGTTGCGGAAGGCGCGCTCCTCGCGGAGGTAGGCGAGCTCGTCCTCGTCGCCGACGAGCGAGAGCAGCACCCGCGCCTGTCCCAGCAGGTCCAGGGCGATGTTGGCGAGAGCCACCTCCTCCTCCAGGACGGGGGCGTGACCGGCCCACTCCCCCAGCCGGTGCGAGAGCACCAGCGCGTCGTCGCCGAGGGCGATTGCGGCGCTCACAGGTGCTTCACCCCGTCCGGGATCTCGTAGAACGTGGGGTGGCGGTAGGGCTTGTCGGCGGCCGGCTCGAAGAAGGAGTCCTTCTCGTCGGGGGAGGAGGCGGTGATCTCGGTGGACGGGACCACCCAGATCGAGACGCCCTCCGAGCGGCGGGTGTAGAGGTCGCGGGCGTTGCGCAGGGCCATCTCGGCGTCCGGCGCGTGCAGGCTGCCCGCATGGGTGTGGGACAGTCCGCGCCGCGAGCGCACGAACACCTCCCACAGGGGCCAGTCGGTCGAGCTGCTCATGCCGTCTCCTCCACATGCTGCGCGGACGCGCTGTTCTGTGCCGATGCCGATGCCGGGGCTGATACCGGTGCCGGTGCCGGTGCCGGTGCTTGCGGGGCGGGCGTTCGGGCCGGGGCGTGCTTGGCGGCGTACGCGGCTGCCGCGTCCCGGACCCAGGCGCCTTCCTCGTGGGCCCTGCGCCGCTGGGTGATGCGCTGTTCGTTGCAGGGGCCGTTGCCCTTCAGGACCGCCTGGAACTCGGACCAGTCGATCGCACCGAACTCGTGCCGGCCGAGCTCCTCGTTCCACCGGATGTCGGGGTCCGGGAGCTCCAGGCCCAGCGCCTCGGCCTGGGGCACGCAGATGTCCACGAAGCGACGGCGCAGCTCGTCGTTGGAGTGCCGCTTGATCTTCCAGGCCATGGACTGCTCGGAGTGCGACGAGGCGTCGTCGGGCGGGCCGAACATCATCAGGGAGGGCCACCACCAGCGGTTCACCGCGTCCTGGGCCATCGCGTGCTGGGCCTCGGTGCCACGGCTGAGGGCGAGGAGCAGTTCGTACCCCTGGCGCTGGTGGAAGGACTCCTCCTTGCAGATGCGGACCATCGCGCGGGCGTAGGGGCCGTAGGAGCAGCGGCAGAGCGGCACCTGGTTGGTGATCGCCGCCCCGTCCACCAGCCAGCCGATCGCACCGACGTCGGCCCAGGTCAGCGTGGGGTAGTTGAAGATCGACGAATAGCGCTGGCGGCCCGCGTGCAGCTTGTCGAGCAGCTCCTCGCGGCTGGTGCCCAGGGTCTCGGCGGCACTGTAGAGATACAGGCCGTGGCCCGCCTCGTCCTGCACCTTGGCCATGAGGATCGCCTTGCGGCGCAGCGAGGGCGCCCGGGTGATCCAGTTGGCCTCGGGCTGCATGCCGATGATCTCCGAGTGGGCGTGCTGGGCCATCTGGCGGACCAGCGTCGCGCGGTAGGCGTCGGGCATCCAGTCGCGCGGCTCGATCCGCTCGTCCGCCGCGACCGTCGCGTCGAAGGCCGCGAGGCGGTCCGCGTCCGCCGCGTCCACCACATCCGTCGCATTCGCCGTGCCGAGCGTCTTCTGCGTCGTCTGGTCCGCAGTCACTGCCGCCATCCCGGGCTCCCTACCGACCGATCGTTCGGTTCCTTGACTTCAATGGTGAGTCGGAGGCCCGTAGGGTGTCAACCCTGTGGATAACTGAGTGGTGATCGACGGTGAGCGGGGCGGGATGGATTCGGACCACGACAGGAGCTCTGCGGGCGGGGGGAAGGACGCCTGGCCGCAGGCGTTGAACCGGCCGGCGGAAGCGCGGGACACCCCCGAAGCCATACCGCCGACCCCCTCGGCAGCCATACCGCCCACGCCCTCGGCGCCGGTGGCGGAGCCCTCGGCCATCGGCCGGGGCATAGCGGGGCTCTCCTTCCCCTACCAGGTGGTCGCGGCCCTGGCGCTGTCCCTGATCGGGCTGCTCGCCTGCACACAGGTGGCCATGGTGTTCCTGCACGTCGCCCCGTCCAACACGCTGACCAAGCAGCACGGGAAGTCGATCGACGGCTGGATCTACCCGGAGTTCGAGCAGAACTGGAAGCTCTTCGCGCCCAACCCGCTCCAGCAGAACGTCGCCGTCCATGTGCGGGCCGACGTGGTGGGGGTCGACGGCCGCCGCACCACGAGGTGGATGAACCTCACCCATGAGGACGGCGAAGCGATACGCGGCAGCTTCTTCCCCAGCCACATCGACCAGAACGAGCTCCGCCGGGGCTGGGACTTCTACGTCAATTCCCACGACAGCGAGAACCGCCCCAACGGCCTGCGCGGAGATCTCTCCGAGCGCTATGTGCGGCGCATCGCGATGCTGCGGCTGAGCGAGCGCGACTACGGCGGCACGATCGAACGCATCCAGCTCCGCTCCGCCACCAGCTCCATCGCCCCGCCCCCGTGGAGCAACGAGAAGATCAGCACCCGGCCCGTCTACCGCGTACTCCCCTGGTGGACCGTGACCCCGGACGATCTTCCCGAGCGGGACGCGGAACAGCGGAAAGCGGAACAGCGGGACAAGGCGCACGGCGTGGAGGAGAACCAGTGACCGTCCCCCCGCCCGCGACCCCGCAGGACGCCGCCCGGCAGCCCACCGCCCCCCGCCCGGACGGCCCCCGCGCCGGCGCACCCGGCAGCAGTGGCCCGGCCCGTGCACTTCAGCGCGTCACCGCCTCGGCCCTCGGCCCGTACCAGAGCGCCGTCGTCCGGATCGGCTTCGCCGCCACCTACCTCTTCTTCCTGCTGCGCGAGCTGCCCCACCGCCATGAGCTGTACGGCCCGGACAGCCCGTGGCACTGGGACCTGGCCCGTCAGCTCACGAACGGCAACGATGCCTTCTCCGTCCTCATGTGGACGGACAGCACGGTCTGGTTCGAGGCCGTGTACGCCCTCACGCTGTTGTCCGCCGCGGCGCTGCTGCTCGGCTGGCGGACCCGGACCATGTCCGTCCTCTTCATGGTCGGCGTGCTCTCGGTGCAGAACCGCAGCATCTTCATGGGCGACGGCGGCGACAACGTCGTCCACCTCATGGCGATCTATCTGGTGCTGACGCGCTGTGCCCAGGTCTGGTCGCTGGACGCCCGCCGTGCGGCGCGCGACGCGCAGCGCGCTGCGGCGGGCCTGCCGCCGATGCGGGACATCGTGGGCCCGGTGCTCTGGGTGCTCCTCGGCCCCGTCCTCGTGGCGGCCACGCTGATGGGCGGGCTCGGCGGCACCTGGTGGCTCCCGACGCTGCTGTGGGTGATCTGGCTCTCCGCCGCCGCCTGGTGGGCCGTGAACCGCTATCTGCCGCACAGCGAGCCCCGCACCCTGCTCGACGTGCTGGCCAACCTCGCGCACAACGCCACGCTCGCCGTGATCATGGCCGAGGTCTGTCTGATCTACGCGACCGCCGGCTGGTACAAGATCCAGGGATCGCGCTGGCAGGACGGCACCGCGCTCTACTACCCGCTGAACCTCGACTACTTCACCCCGTGGCCCGCCCTGTCGGACATCCTGGGCGCCAGCGGGCTGATGGTGATGGTGCTGACGTACGGCACGGTCATCGTCCAGGTCGCCTTTCCGTTCACGCTGTTCAACCGGCGGGTCAAGAACGTCCTGCTGGTCGCGATGATCTGCGAGCACGCGGGGATCGCCCTGCTGCTCGGGCTGCCGTTCTTCTCCATGGCGATGATCGCGGCCGACGCGGTGTTCCTGCCGACGGCCTTCCTGATGTGGCTGGGCGCCCGCGCAGCGACCGGCAGGCGCCGGCTGCTCGCCGGGCTGCCCGGCCGGTCCCGTACGCAAGGGAAGCCCGGGCGGTCCGGTGCCGACGACGGATCCGAGGGCCGGTCGGCGGCCGGCCCGGCGAAGGACGGTCACGGCGGTACGGAGGAGCCCCGGCTCCAGGGCGGCGGCGGGGGCCATACGCTCGTCGGGTGAGCAGTGAGACCGGCAGAACCCAGCAGCCCCCGACGGAGCGGCCCCCGGCGGAGCCCCTTCCGACGGAGCCTCTCCAGTACGACGACGGCTACGGCCAGACGATCGGCGTCGGGCCGCACCCGCTGCCCTGGCCCGAGGGCGAGCGCTACGACCCCGAGCTGCTGGCTCAGGGCGACCGGCGCAACGTCGGCGACGCCTACCGCTACTGGACGCGGGAGGCGATCGTCGCCGATCTCGACCTGCGGCGGCACGACTTCCATGTGGCCGTGGAGAACTGGGGCCACGACTTCAACATCGGCTCGGTGGTGCGGACCGCCAACGCCTTCCTGGCCAAGGAGATCCACATCGTGGGCCGACGCCGCTGGAACCGGCGCGGCGCCATGGTCACCGACCGCTACCAGCATGTGCGCCACCACCCCGACACGGCGGACCTGACCGCGTGGGCGGCTGCCGAGGGGCTGCCGATCATCGGGATCGACAACCTCCCCGGCGCCGTACCGCTGGAGCGCACCGAGCTGCCGCGCCGGTGCGTCCTGCTGTTCGGGCAGGAGGGGCCTGGCCTCACCGAGGAGGCGCGGAAGCACGCCTCGATGGTGTGCTCGATCGCGCAGTTCGGCTCGACCCGGTCCATCAACGCCGGCGCGGCCGCGGCCATCGCGATGCACGCGTGGGTACAGCGCTACGCCGACGTCCCGGACCCGCGAGACGCTCGCTGACTACGCCTGGCGGCGCACCTCCACCACCCGGAAGCGGTTGGCGACGAAGGCCCCGTCGCACAGCGCCGCGTTCGCGGCGGGGTTGCCGCCGGAGCCGTGGAAGTCGGAGAAGGCCGCGGTCTGGTTGACGTAGACCCCACCGGTCAGGTTCAGCGAGAGCTGGGCCGACTCGTCCAGGCAGACGTCCTCGATCGCCCGCTCCACCTCGGGGGAGGTGGTGTAGGCGCCGACCGTCATCGCCCCCTTGTCGCGGATCGTGCGGCGGAGCAGGTCCAGGGCGGCGGACGTCGACTCGACGGCGACGGCGAAGGACACCGGACCGAAGCACTCCGAGAGGTACGCCGCGCCGTCGTCGCTCTTGGTGCCGTCGAGCTTCACGACGACCGGCGTACGGACGACCGCGTCGGGGAATTCGGCGTTCGCGACCGTCCGCGAGGCCAGCGCCACCTCGCCGCGCTCCCCGGCCGCCTCCACCCGGGCCCTGACGTCCGGGTTGACCAGCGCGCCGAGCAGGGCGGCCGCGCGGGCGTCGTCGCCGAGGAGCCCGGTGACGGCCGCCGCGATGTCGGCGACCACGTCGTCGTAGGACTTGGCGCCGTCGTCGGTGGCGATGCCGTCCCGGGGAATCAGCAGGTTCTGCGGGGTGGTGCACATCTGGCCGCTGTACAGCGAGAGCGAGAACGCCAGGTTGGCGAGCATGCCCCGGTAGTCGTCGGTGGAGTCGACGACGATCGTGTTGACGCCGGCCTTCTCGGTGTAGACCTGGGCCTGGCGGGCGTTCTCCTCCAGCCAGTCGCCGAAGGCGGTGGAGCCGGTGTAGTCGATGATCCGGATCTCGGGGCGGACCGCGAGGGTCTTGGCGATGCCCTCGCCGGGCCGCTCGGCGGCCAGCGCGACCAGATTCGGGTCGAAGCCCGCCTCGCTCAGCACCTCACGGGCGATGGACACCGTGAGGGCCAGCGGCAGCACGGCGCGCGGGTGCGGCTTGACCAGCACCGGGTTGCCCGTGGCGAGCGAGGCGAAGAGGCCCGGATAGCCGTTCCACGTGGGGAAGGTGTTGCAGCCGATGACCAGCGCGACGCCGCGGCCGGACGTGATGAACGACTTGTGCAGCTTCAGCGGATCGCGCTTGCCCTGCGGCTTGGACCAGTCGGCGGTCTCCGGGGTGCGGACCTGCTCACGGTAGGCGTACGCCACGGCCTCCAGGCCGCGGTCCTGGGCGTGCGGGCCGCCCGCCTGGAACGCCATCATGAAGGCCTGGCCGCTCGTGTGCATGACCGCGTGGGCCAGCTCATGGGTGCGGGCGCTGATCCGCGACAGGATCTCCAGACATACCAGGGCCCGGATCTCCGGCCCCGCCGCCCGCCAGGCGCCCGTGCCGGCCTTCATCGCCGGCAGCAGGACGTCCAGGTCGGCGTGCGGATACTCGACGCCGAGCTCCGGCCCGTACGGCGAGACCTCGCCGCCGGTCCAGCCGTCGGTGCCGGGCTGCCCCAGGTCGAGCCGGGTGTTCAGCAGGGCGTCGAAGGCTGCCTTGCCCTCGGCCGCTCCCAGGCTGCCCGGGGCGCCGCCCTCCCCGTACGCCTTCGGGTGCTCGGGGTGCGGCGACCAGTACGCGCGGGTACTGATCACGTCGAGGGCCCGGTCGAGCGTGGGCCGGTGGGTCTCGGACAGCTGCTGGGGGGTGAGCGCGGCGGCCATGGCGGACCAACTCCTCATCGAGCCGGGCGGGGACGTACGGACGGAGTTAGAGTAACCGAACGATCGGTCGGGACAAGGGGCCCGGGGAAACCTGTGGACAACTTCGATGGTCCCCGCCTGTGCGGGGCTGATCCCTCATGGGGGAGGATCGCGGACATGACCACGGCCAAGCGGGACACGTACACACCGGAGACCCTGCTCACCGTCGCCGTCCGTGTGTTCAACGAGCGCGGCTACGACGGCACGTCCATGGAGCATCTCTCCCGGGCGGCGGGCATCTCGAAATCCTCCATCTACCACCATGTGGCGGGCAAGGAGGAGCTGCTGCGCCGGGCCGTGAGCCGGGCGCTCGACGGGCTCTTCGCGATCCTCGACGAGCCGGGGGCGCTGCGCGGGCGCGCGGTCGAGCGGGTCGAGTACGTCACGCGCCGCACGGTCGACGTACTGATGGCCGAGGTCCCCTATGTCACCCTGCTGCTGCGGGTGCGTGGCAACACGAAGACGGAGCGCTGGGCGCTGGAGCGGCGCCGCGAGTTCGACCAGCGGGTCTCCGAGCTGCTCCAGGCCGCGGTCGCCGAGGGCGACCTCCGGGCGGACGTGGACATACGGCTGGCGACCCGGCTGCTGTTCGGCATGGTGAACTCGCTGGTCGAGTGGTACCGGCCGCAGCCGGGCGGCTTCCCGGGGGAGGAACAGCTCGCGGACACGGTCGTCCAGCTGGCCTTCGAGGGGATGCGGGCGAACGGGCGCTGAGCCCGCGGGCCGTCCTGCCGCCCGTCTGCGCGGTCAGGCGAGTTCGGCCGGCCGGTCCGGGCGCGGGCCCAGGTCCGTCTCCTCGAACACCAGCAGGGTGCGCGTGGAGAGCACCTCGGGAATGGACTGGATCCGGGTGAGGACCAGCTCGCGCAGCGCCCGGTTGTCCGGCGTGTGCACCAACAGCAGTACGTCGAAGTCACCGCTGACCAGCGCGATGTGCGTGGCCCCCGGCAGCGCCTGGAGCTGTTCGCGCACGGTGCGCCAGGAGTTCTGCACGATCTTGAGCGTGATGTACGCGGACGCCCCCTGGCCCGCCCGCTCGTGGTCGACCCGGGCGCCGAAGCCGCGGATCACACCGTCCTCGACGAGCCGGTTGATCCGGGCGTAGGCGTTGGCGCGGGAGACGTGGACCCGTTCGGCCACGGACCGTATCGAGGCGCGGCCGTCCGTCTGGAGGATGCGCAGGATGTCGCGGTCGATGGCGTCCAGCGGCCGAGCGGGCGGAACCGGAGACTCCGCCGCCGTACCCGCCGGGGCGGTCGGCGGTACGGCCGCGGGGGCCGGCGACGGCGTGGCCGCGGATGCGGCCTGGCCCGGCTCCTTGCCCCTCTCGGCGCCCCTGTCGGCCATTTGTTCAGCTGCCATCTGCCCGCGCCTCCCTGTCGTGGACGACCTGCCCCTATCCCAGGCTGTGGAGAACCGTTTGTCCACAGGCTGGCGGTGCCTGTAGCCAAAATGCGCCCGCGACCGAACAATCGGTAGGTGAGGCACACCACATCCGTGCCTCGCCTACCCCTCGACATCTCGCTCCATATCGACACCGCCGATCGACACCCTCGATCTCCCTCGATGCCAGGAGGTGCTTCTCATGACGGTCCAAGAGCTGCCCGGCGCGGCCGCCTACCGGCCCACGCCGCCCCCGGCCTGGAAGCCGATCACCGACCCCGCCCCGCTGCTCCCGGACCCGGAGCCCTACCGGGTGCTCGGTACGGACGCGGTCGCCGATGTCGATCCCGAGCTGTTGCTGCGACTCCACGCCGAGCTGGTCCGCGGGCGCCGCTACAACGCCCAGGCCACCGCGCTGACGAAGCAGGGCCGGCTGGCGGTCTACCCGTCGAGCACCGGCCAGGAGGCGTGCGAGATCGCCGCCGCCCTGGTCCTGGAGGAGCGCGACTGGCTCTTCCCCAGCTACCGCGACACGCTGGCGGCCGTCGCACGCGGCCTGGACCCGGTCGAGGCGCTGACCCTGCTGCGCGGCGACCGGCACACCGGCTACGACCCGCGCGAGCACCGCATCGCCCCGCTGTGCACCCCGCTGGCCACCCAGCTCCCGCACGCCGTGGGGCTGGCGCACGCCGCCCGGCTCAAGGGCGACGACGTGGTGGCGCTCGCCATGGTCGGCGACGGCGGCACCAGCGAGGGCGACTTCCACGAGGCGCTGAACTTCGCGGCCGTCTGGAAGGCCCCGGTCGTCTTCTTCGTCCAGAACAACGGCTTCGCGATCTCCGTGCCGCTGGCCAAGCAGACCGCCGCCCCCTCCCTGGCCCACAAGGCCGTCGGATACGGGATGCCGGGCCGCCTCGTCGACGGCAACGACGCCGCCGCGGTGCACCAGGTGCTGAGCGAGGCCGTGGCCCGGGCCCGGCGCGGCGAGGGCCCGACGCTGGTCGAGGCGGTCACCTACCGCATGGAAGCCCACACCAACGCCGACGACGCCACCCGCTACCGGGTCGACAGCGAGGTCGAGGCATGGAAGGCGCACGACCCGGTGCGGCTGCTGGAGCGCGAGCTGACGGGGCGCGGGCTGTTGGACGACGAGGGCATCGAGCAGGCGAAGGAGGCCGCTGAACGCATGGCCGCCGCCCTGCGCGACCGGATGAACGCCGATCCGGAGCTGACCCCGATGGACCTCTTCACCCATGTCTACGCCGAGCAGACCAGCCAGCTCCGGGAGCAGGCCGCCGCTCTGCGGGCCGAGCTGGACGCCGAGCAGGACCACGACGAGCACAGCGCGGAGGCAGGACGATGACCACCGCGGCGGCGACGGCCGGCGGACGTACGGCGAAGGCGAAACCGGCCACGATGGCACAGGCGCTCGGGCGGGCGCTGCGCGACTCGATGGCCGAGGACCCCACGGTCCATGTGCTCGGTGAGGACGTGGGCACGCTCGGCGGGGTCTTCCGGATCACCGACGGGCTGGCGAAGGAGTTCGGCGACGACCGCTGCACCGACACGCCGCTGGCCGAGGCGGGCATCCTCGGCGCGGCCGTCGGCATGGCGATGTACGGGCTGCGCCCCGTGGTGGAGATGCAGTTCGACGCCTTCGCCTACCCGGCGTTCGAGCAGCTGATGAGCCATGTCGCCAAGATGCGCAACCGCACCGGCGGGGCCATGCCGCTCCCCATCACCGTGCGGGTGCCGTACGGCGGCGGCATCGGCGGGGTCGAGCACCACAGCGACTCCTCCGAGGCGTACTACATGGCCACCCCCGGCCTGCACGTCGTCACTCCGGCCACGGTCGAGGACGCGTACGGGCTGCTGCGGCAGTCGATCGCCTCGGACGACCCGGTGGTGTTCCTGGAGCCGAAGCGGCTCTACTGGTCCAAGTCCCACTGGTCGCCCGAGGCCCCCGCCGCGGTCGAGCCGATCGGCAGGGCGGTGGTGCGCCGCTCCGGCCGCAGCGCCACGCTGATCACGTACGGGCCCTCTCTGCCGGTCTGTATGGAGGCTGCCGAAGCGGCGGTCGCCGAGGGCTGGGACCTCGAAGTGGTGGACCTGCGTTCGCTGGTGCCGTTCGACGACGAGACGGTGGCCGCGTCCGTGCGGCGCACCGGTCGCGCGGTCGTCGTCCATGAGTCCCCCGGCTTCGGCGGGCCCGGCGGTGAGATCGCGGCCCGGATCACCGAGCGGTGCTTCCACCATCTGGAGGCCCCGGTGCTGCGGGTGGCCGGGTTCGACATCCCCTATCCGCCGCCCATGCTGGAGCGGCACCATCTGCCGGGAGTGGACCGGGTGCTCGACGCGGTGGCCCGGTTGCAGTGGGAGGCGGACAGCTGATGGCCCAGGTGCTGGAATTCAAGCTGCCGGACCTCGGTGAGGGACTGACCGAGGCGGAGATCGTCCGCTGGCTGGTGGAAGTCGGCGATGTCGTCGCCATCGACCAGCCGGTCGTCGAGGTCGAGACGGCCAAGGCCATGGTGGAGGTGCCCTGCCCCTACGGGGGTGTGGTGACCGCGCGGTTCGGCGAGGAGGGTACGGAACTTCCCGTCGGCGCACCGCTGCTGACGGTCGCCGTCGGAGCACCGGAGGGGCCGGTCTCCTCCCCCTCTTCACCCTCCCCCTCCGGCTCCGACACGGAGTCCTCGGGCGGCTCGGGGAACGTGCTCGTGGGGTACGGGACCGGCGCACCGGCGGCACGCCGTCGGCGTATTCGTCCGGACCGGCTCGACCGGGCGGTGGCCGAGGCCCCGGTCTCCGTCGCTCCGGTGGTCGAGGCCCCTGTGGCCGAGGTTCTGGTTGCCGAAGCCCCGGTGCATGAGGGCCCCGTGCCGGTGGTCTCTCCGCTGGTACGCCGCCTGGCCCGGCAGCACGACATCGATCTGCGGCGTTTGGCGGGTTCGGGTCCGGACGGGCTGATCCTGCGCGCCGACGTCGACCGGGCGATCCGGACGGCGGCGGAGACCGAGACGGCGACCGCCCAGGTCCAGGCACCGGTGGCGGCCGTGGCCGCAGCCCCGAACGGCGTGGCCGCCGCTTCGGACGCCGAGCGGATCCCGCTGCGCGGGGTGCGCGGAGCGGTCGCCGACAAGCTGTCGCGCAGCCGGACCGAGATCCCGGACGCCACCTGCTGGGTCGATGCCGACGCCACCGAACTGATGGCGGTCAGGGCCGCGATGAACGCCGCCACGGGCCCGTCCGCCGGGCCGAAGGTGTCGGTCCTGGCCCTGCTGGCGCGGATCTGCACGGCGGCGCTGGCCCGGTTCCCCGAGCTCAACTCCACCGTGGACACGGCGGCCCGGGAGATCGTCCGGCTGCCCGGCGTGCACCTCGGGTTCGCGGCCCAGACCGAGCGGGGCCTCGTCGTTCCGGTCGTCCGGGACGCGCACACCCGTAACGCCGAGTCGATCGGGGCCGAGATCGCCCGGCTGACCGAGCTGGCGCGGACCGGGAAGCTCAGCCCGGCCCAGCTGACCGGGGGCACGTTCACGCTGAACAACTACGGGGTGTTCGGGGTCGACGGTTCGACGCCGATCATCAACCACCCGGAAGCGGCGATGCTCGGGGTCGGCCGGATCATGCCCAAGCCCTGGGTGCACCAGGGCGAACTGGCCGTACGTCAGGTCGTCCAGCTGTCCCTCACCTTCGACCACCGGGTGTGCGACGGCGGAACGGCGGGCGGCTTCCTCCGGTATGTGGCGGACTGCGTGGAGCAGCCGGCGGTGCTGCTGCGCACCCTGTAGCCGTAGCCGTACATCCGGCGTCGTCACCGACGCGCCCCCGCCGGGTCCGGGTCTTCCACCCACCCCGGCGGGGGCGTCGCTCCGGGGCGCCGCCCATACTCGACGTATGACCGCCTATGACGTGATCGTCCTTGCCGGCGGGGCCGCGAAGCGGCTCGGCGGCGCCGACAAGCCAGGAGTCCGGGTGGGCGGCCGGGCGCTGCTCGACCGGGTCCTCGCGGCGTGCGCCGGTGCGGCCCGCACCGTCGTGGTGGGCGGTCGTCGGGCCACCGCCCGGCCGGTCGTCTGGACCCGGGAAGTGCCCGAGGGCGGCGGCCCGTTGGCGGCGCTGGGCGCGGGTCTGCGGCTGACGACGGCGGAGCGCGTTCTCGTTCTCTCCGCCGACCTTCCGTTCCTCGGCCCGGGCACGGTCGACGCCCTGCTCGCCGCCGCCGGACAGCCCGGCCGGGAAGGGGCTCTGTGCACCGACCCCGACGGCCGCGACCAGCCGCTCGTGGCCGCCTACCGAGCCGAGCCGCTCCGCCGGGAGCTGGCCCTGATCGCCACCGAGCACGGAAGCCTCGCCGGGCTGCCGCTCCGGCTCCTGACGGCGGAGCTGGACCTCGCCCGGGTCGAGGCGGGCCCCGACGCCGCGTTCGACTGCGACACTTGGGACGACATCGCCGCCGCCAGAGCCCGGATCAGGGAGCATGGGGCCGTGCTGGACGAATGGATCACCTCGGTCAAGAACGAACTGGGTATCGACCTCGACGTCGACACCGGTGTCCTGCTCGACCTCGCCCGTGACGCCGCGCACGGAGTCGCCCGGCCCGCCGCTCCGCTCACGACCTTCCTGGTCGGGTACGCGGCGGCCAGGGCGAGCGCCGGCGCGGGGCCCGACGAGGCCGCCGCAGCGGTCGCGGAGGCCGCCCGCAAGGCCACCGCCCTCGCTCTGCGCTGGGAGGCGGAGGCGAGTGCGGGGGGCGATGCGGCGGGCGGGCCGGCGGGCGGGGCGAAGCCCGACGCGGGCCGCGAGGGGACCGGGACACCATGACCGGCCCCGACGGGCCGCACCGTGCGCCCGGCAGCGACGGCGGCGGCTTCCGCCCCGCCGGATCCGGGAGCGACCTCGCACGTGAAGAAGAGGAGCGGGCCGTCGAGCAGGCGCTCGCCCTGGTCGGCGGGACGACCCTGCGCCCGAGCCGCGCTCCCGGTGCCCCCAGTGCCTCCGGCACCCCCGGCGGCGACTTGAACAGCGGCCCGAGCGGAAGCCAGGGCAACACCCCGGACGGCAACACCCCGGACAACCACACCGCGGACGGCAACGGCCCGACCGGCAACGCTCCGACCGGCAACGGCCCGAGTGCAGAGGGCCGTTCGGCGGGTGCTCGCCCCACCGCCCAGGCGTCCGGAAGCGACCAGCGGCCCCGGCCCGACCGGTCCTCATCCGAAGCTCCCACGCCGAAGGCCGAGCCGGCCACGCCGAAGGCCCCGCCGCTGTCCTGGGACCGGGCGAGGGCGGTCGCCACCAGGGCCGGGCGGACCGGTCCGCCCGCGACGATCCGGTTGCCGCTCGACCGTGCGCTGGGCCATGTGCTGGCCGAGCCGCTCGGCGCGCTCACCGATCTGCCGTCCTTCGACACCTCGGCCATGGACGGCTGGGCGGTCGCCGGACCGGGCCCCTGGGCGTACGAGGCCGGGGCGGGGCTCCTCGCCGGCCGGGGCCCGGACACCCCGCTGCCCGACGGCACCGCCGTACGGATCGCCACCGGCGCCCGCGTCCCGCCCGACACCACGGCGGTCATCCGCAGCGAGCACGCGCACCCCGACGAGGCCAAGGGGCTGCTGCACGCGCGGCGGTCCGTGGTCACCGGACAGGACATCAGGCCGCGTGGCCAGGAGTGCCGTTCGGGCGAGCCGCTCGTTCCGGCCGGGACGGTCGTGACCCCGGCCGTGCTCGGCCTCGCCGCGGCCGCCGGGTACGACGCGCTGCCCGCCGTGCCCCGTCCGCGCGTCGACATCCTCGTCCTCGGCGACGAACTCCTCGCCGCCGGTCTGCCGCACGACGGGCTGATCCGTGACGCGCTGGGCCCCATGCTCGGCCCCTGGCTGCGGGCCCTGGGCGCCGAGGTCTCCGGGCCCGTCCGCCTTGGGGACGACGCCGGGGCGCTGCGTGATGCCCTCGCCTCCTCCGACGCCGATCTGATCGTCACCACCGGCGGCACCGCCTCCGGTCCGGTCGACCATGTGCACCCGGTCCTCGACGCCCTCGGGGCCGAACTGCTGGTGGACGGGGTCGCGGTCCGCCCCGGCCACCCCATGCTGCTGGCACGGCTGCCGGGCCCCGGACGGATGGAGGGGCCGACGGAGGGGCCGCCGGACGGGCCGTATCTGGTCGGTCTGCCCGGCAATCCGCTCGCGGCCGTGTCGGGCCTGCTGACGCTCGCGGAACCGCTGCTCGCGGGGATCGCGGGCCGCCCCGCCCAGGACGCGTACCGGGCCCTCGTCCATGCCGAGGTGCACGGGCATCCGCACGACACCCGCCTCGTCCCCGTGGTGCACCGCGCGGGCCGGGCGGGCGGCCGGGACCATGTCGCACCGCTCCGCTACAACGGGCCCGCCATGCTGCGGGGCATCGCCGCGGCGGACGGGTTGGCCGTCGTACCGCCGGGCGGGGTACGGTCCGGCACCGAGGTGGAGATTCTGGATCTGCCATGGGCCCCGGCGACGCCGTGGACGGAAGGGTGTTTCACGTGAAACTTCCCGGCCACGATGCGATGGCCAGGCGAGCCGACGAACTGGTCGTGCCGACCCGGGTGATGCTGCCCCGCCGGGTCATCGACGGCCCGGCCCGCCAGGTCGGCAAACGCCTGCTGATGGCGCTGCTCGTGCTGGCCGCGACCGTGCTGATCGTCTGGCTCGACCGCAGCGGCTACAACGACAACGCCGACGGCAAGGTCGACCTGCTGGACGCGGTCTACTACGCGACGGTCACCCTCTCCACCACCGGGTACGGCGACATCACGCCGTACAGCGACGGAGCACGGCTGATCAATGTGGTGCTCGTGACACCGCTGCGCGTGATGTTCCTGATCATCCTGGTCGGTACCACTCTCGAAGTCCTCACGGAACGAACCCGGGAGGACTTCCGGCTGAAGCGTTGGAGATCCAACTTGCGTGACCACACCGTCGTCGTCGGTTTCGGTACGAAGGGCCGCTCGGCGATTCTGACCCTCTGCGCCACCGGCCTGTCGAAGGATCAGATCGTCATCGTCGATCCGGCCTCGAAGGTGATCGAGGCGGCCAACGCCGAGGGCTTCACCGGTGTCCTCGGCGACGCCACCCGCAGCGATGTCCTGCTGCGCGCCGAGCTCCAGAAGGCCCGTCAGGTCATTATCGCCACCCAGCGCGACGACACCGCCGTGCTGGTGGCGCTGACCGCGCGCCAGCTGAACCGTGGGGCGAAGATCGTGGCGGCGGTGCGCGAGGAGGAGAACGCGCCCCTTCTGCGGCAGTCCGGCGCCGACGCCGTCATCACCAGCGCCAGCGCCGCCGGCCGGCTGCTCGGCCTCTCCGTCCTCAGCCCCAGCGCGGGCACGGTGATGGAGGACCTGATCCAACAGGGCAGCGGCCTCGACCTGGTGGAACGGCCGGTCATAAAGGCCGAGGTGGGCAAGAACGTACGGGAGACGGACGACCTCGTCGTCAGTGTCCTGCGCGGGCACCGGCTGCTCGGCTACGACGATCCGCAGGCCAGCCCGTTGCAGCTGACGGACCGGGTCATCACCATCGTCCGGAAAAGCCCCAGCACGCCCTCCGTGCCGTACAACTCGGCGCCGCCGCGCCCCTGAACGTAAGCCGAGCCCCTGAAGGTACGTCTCGCTCCCGAGCGCACGCCGCGCCCCTGAACGCACGCTCCGCCGGAGTAGCCTCGCGGCCATGCATGCGATCACGATTCCCGAACCCGGCGGCCCCGAGGCGCTCGTGTGGGCCGAGGTACCCGATCCCGTACCCGGCGACGGCGAGGTCCTCGTCGAGGTCGTCTCCAGCGCCGTGAACCGCGCCGACGTGCTCCAGCGGCAGGGCTTCTACAACCCGCCGCCCGGCGCGTCCCCCTACCCCGGCCTGGAGTGCGCGGGCCGCATCCTCGCACTCGGCCCCGGGGTGACCGGCTGGGCGGTCGGCGACGCCGTGTGCGCGCTGCTGGCGGGCGGCGGTTACGCGGAGAAGGTCGCCGTTCCGGTGGGCCAGCTCCTGCCCGTACCGGAGGGCGTCGACCTGGTGGAGGCCGCGGCGCTGCCCGAGGTCACCGCGACGGTGTGGTCGAACGTCTTCATGGTGGCCCACCTCCGCCCCGGCGAGACCTTCCTGGTGCACGGCGGCTCCAGCGGCATCGGCACGATGGCGATCCAGCTGGCGAAGGCGGTCGGCGCCCGGGTCGCGGTCACGGCGGGCAGCCCGGAGAAGCTCGCCCGGTGCGCCGAGCTGGGGGCGGACATCCTCGTCAACTACCGCGAGCAGGACTTCGTCGAGGAGCTGCGGGAGAACACCGCGAGGGCGGGGGCCGACGTCATCCTGGACCTCATCGGCGCCAAGTACCTGGACCGGAACGTCCAGGCGCTCGCCGTCAACGGCCGCCTCGCGATCATCGGACTCCAGGGCGGGGCCAAGGGCGAGCTGAATCTCGGCGCCCTGCTGACCAAGCGGGCCGCCGTCACCGCGACCTCCCTGCGTGGCCGCCCGCTCCACGAGAAGGCCGCCATCGTCGCCGCCGTACGCGAGCACGTGTGGCCGTTGATCGCCGACGGGGTGGTCCGGCCCGTGGTGGACCGGGCGCTGCCGATGGCGGACGCGGCCGAGGCGCACCGGGTGCTGGAGTCCAGCGCGCACATCGGCAAGGTCCTGCTGACCGCACCGTCGGCCGCCGCCTGACCCGTAGCAGGGCCCGCCCCCGTAACGACGCCCGGCCTCGGCGGACAGGGCACCCACACGTACGACGAAGGGGCCCGGCAGCACACCGTGCGGTGTGCTGCCGGGCCCCTCGCGGTCGGTCCTCGGTCTCCGGGGGCGGATACGGGTTACAGATACGGGCCCGAACGGATCGGGCCGTGCGGGTCCGCGCCGCCTTCCTCGTCCTCGTGACCCATGCCGGGCGGCAGGGCCCGGCGCATCTGCTCCAGCTGGGCGCGGGCCGCCATCTGCTGGGCGAACAGCGCCGTCTGGATGCCGTGGAAGAGCCCCTCCAGCCAGCCCACGAGCTGTGCCTGGGCGATCCGCAGCTCGGCCTCGGAGGGCACCGACTCCTCGGTGAACGGCAGCGAGAGCCGCTCCAGCTCCTCGACCAGCTCGGGCGCCAGGCCGTCCTCCAGCTCCTTCACGGAGCTGGCGTGGATCTCCTTGAGCCTGACCCGGCTCGCCTCGTCGAGAGGAGCCGCCCTGACCTCTTCCAGAAGCTGCTTGATCATGCTGCCGATGCGCATGACCTTCGCGGGCTGTTCCACCATTTCCGTCACCGGGACCTCGCGCGACTCGTCGTCACTGGCACCGCCGCCGATAGCCATTCCGTCCTGGCCCACGACAAGGACCTGCGGGTGCTCCTGCGACCGGTCATTCCTCGGCATTTCCATGCCGCCATTGTCTCGCACACATGCCGTACCCCACGGTGGTGCCCCCGAAAACGGATGATCCACCGTCCTCGGGGGCACCGGATCCCTTCCGGGAGCGCCGGAAGGGCCGTTCAGCCCGCGCGCCGGGCCAGCGTCAGCCGGGAGCTGGTCAGGGCGGCGGCCAGCAGTCCGGCGAGCACCGGGACGACCAGGGCCAGCAGCCCGATGGTCTCCCACGGCATCACGATCGGTGTGTACGCCGACTCCATCGGGTCCTGCCGCATGTCTTCCAGCGCCGCGCGCAGGTCGGTCAGGCGCAGGGCGACCGCGGGCACGAGCCCCGCCGCCGTTCCCAGGAGTACGCCGGTCAGGGCGACGACCAGGCACTGGAAGCCGGACAGCGAACGCCGTACGCCCGGGGGCGCGCCCACCGCGCTGAGCGTGGTGAGGTCGGCCTCCGCGTCGGCCTTGGACAGCCCGGTCGTGATGGCCGCGGCGCCCAGGGTCACCACACCGGCGAAGAGGGCGAGGATCAGCAGGATCGTGTCGTCCTCCGTCCGGTTCCGCTCGTTCGAGGTCATGAGGTACCCGTGGTCACCGGCCCGCTGGAGCGCGGAGTAGGCCGCCTGGTGTTCGGCGTCCGTGGGTTCGCGGGTGAGCGGGTAGAAGCTGCCGTGGTCCTCGACATACAGGCCGAGCCGCTCGGCGGTCTGCTTCGGCATGACCATCCGGATGCCCGGCGTCGCCGCGAAGCGGTCCTCCGCGACGTACACCTTCAGCTGTTCCGTGGTGGTGCGGGCCCTGCCGGGGTGCAGGGCCCGGTTCTTCTTGTCGCGGTCGTTGTAGATGTGCGCGGCCTTGAGGGTGACCTCGCCGTTCTTCGCGTACGCCGAGTTCAGCAGGACGGGTGTGCCTTCGGCCAGGGCCTTCGCCGCCGCCGGGTCGTCGAGCTTCACGTACGAGGAGAGCACGTCCGCGCCCCCGATGACGATCTTGTGCTCGTCGGTGCCGAACGCGACCATCGTGTAGTTCTCGTCCATGCAGGCCGGGGAGTTCATCAGCCGCTTGTGCTCGTCGGCCGAGATCCGCAGGGCCAGCTCCTTGGCGCCCTTGCCCTTCAGCGGGCAGGAGTGGCCCTTGCCGGTGGGCTTGACGAGTTCGAGGGTGCCGCAGCCGGCACCGTCCTCCTCGTAGTAGTCCATGCAGTCGCTGCCGGCCCAGACCCGCCCGATGTCGGCGCGCCCGCCGCCGACCGGGAAGTTCTGCTCGACGGCGGTCCGGGAGACCGCCAGATCGGCGGTGCCGCCGCTGCCGCCGGAATCCATCAGCGCGACGGTGCCCGGCGTCATGTTGGGCACGAAGTCGTACTCCTGCTCGGCGGCGTTGCTGCTGGTGTACGTGGCGATGGCGATGCTGCCCGCGACGGCCGCCATCACGGCGGCGACGGCGGGTGCGGTACGGCCTCGGTTGCGGGCCGCGTCGCGCAGCGCGATCCGGGGCGTCAGCGGGAGCCGTCGGCCGAGCCGGCCGAGGAGGCCGACGATCACCGGGATGCAGCACAGGACGCCCAGTTCGGCGAGGACGGATCCACCGGCGACGAGATTGGTGCTGCCGTTGATCCCGCCGTAGACCGCGATCGCGACGCCGGCCGTGAGCGCGATGACCCCGATGACGGGCAGCACCCGGGAGCTGCGGCGGATGCCGCGCCGGCCGGTGAGCGACTCCAGGACCGACTGGCGGCCCGCGACGATTGCCGGGGCGAGCGCGGCGAGGACACCGGTGACCAGGCCGAGCACGGCGATGCCGAGGATCTCCCAGGGCCGTACGGTCAGTTCGCCGAAGCGGTTGCCCGTGTAGTCCTCGATCAGCGGGCGGAACAGGGCGGTCAGGCCGAACCCGGCGCCGACCCCGGCCACCGCGCCGACCCCGCCGAGCACCGCGCCGCCCGCGAGCACCACGGCCCGGACCTGGCCCCGGCTGCCGCCGCACGAACCGACCAGGCCCAGCTGGCGGCGCGAGCGGCGGGCGCCCACGGCGAACGCCGGTCCGGCCAGCAGCACGATCTCCAGGAGAGCCATGGCGGTCACCGTGAGAGCCGCCGCGGTCAGTTCCGTGTCCGTGTCGAACGAGTCGCCCATCATGGACGCCATCGGGACCTCGGAGTCCGGCGGCGGATTCAGGACGACCTGGCGGGACGTGACCACCACGCCCTTCTCGTTGGCGGCGAGGATGTCCTGCCAGGTCACGCCCGCTCCGGACGGGACCTGGACCAGCCACTTCGGGTCGGTCGCCTGGGGCGGCAGGACGCTCTTGTCGCCGTCGGCGGTCTTCTGCCAGGGGGCGATGACCGAGCCGGGGAGCGCGTAGAGGGAGTCGGCCCGCAGGTCGGCGGGGAGCTCGACGGCGCCGGTGAGCGTGTAGGTCCGGTCGGGGCCGCGCACGGTGATGCGGTCGCCGATGGACAGCCCGGACGACTCGATGAACTTCGCGGTCGCCGCGATCTCGTCCGCGGCCCGGGGGAAGCTTCCGTCGGTCAGTTCGATGCGGCCGCGCAGCATCGGGTCGCCGATGCGCAGTTCGGTGATCTCGGTGTCGGTGATGCCGTGGCGGGTGGTCACCGACGCGGGCACGCTCCGCTCGGTGAGGTGACGCGAGCCCTCGGGGAAGGTCGCGGTCACGTCGACCGGCCTCGCCTGCTCCTCGGGCGTGGGGTCGGCGGTTTCGTCGGCCGGGTTCCAGCTGATGCCGTCGGGCATCTGCTGAAGCTTCATCGGGCCCATGTTCGTGGCCGTGAACCGGGCGTCGGCCGAGCCCAGCTCGGCCGTCAGCTCCTCGGCCCTGGTGGGCAGGGCGCTGCGGTAGGTGAGGTCGGCGGCGGTCACACCGAGGACCGGCAGGGCGATCATCGCGACGACCAGGGCGCTGCGGCCCTTGGCCCGTGCGGCGTCGCGCCGGGCTATGCGGAAGGCGGCGCGCCAACCGGGAAGGGGGTTCACGTGGCGGCCTCGGCGGTTCCGGCGGAGAGGAGGGAGTCGGCTCCGGTGGTGAGCGTCTGGTCGACGATCGAGCCGTCGCGGAGGAAGACGACCCGGTCGGCCCAGGCCGCGTAACGGGGCTCATGGGTGACCATGACGCCGGCCGCGCCCTGGTCGCAGCGGGTGCGCAGCAGGGCGAGGACGGACTCGCCGGTCTCGGAGTCGAGTGCTCCGGTCGGCTCGTCGGCGAGCACGAGGCGCCGGTCGCCGACGAGGGCGCGGGCGATGGCGACGCGCTGCTGCTGGCCGCCGGACATCTCGTCGGGGAAGCGGTCGGCGATCTCCGCCAGCTTCATCTCTGCCAGCGCGGCGAGGGCCTCCTTGCGGGCCTTGCGCACGGAGACGCCGTCGAGTTCGCGGGGCAGCGCGATGTTCTCGGCGGCGGTCAGGGCGGGGATGAGGTTGTAGTCCTGGAAGACGTAGCCGACGCTGCGGCGGCGCAGGGCGGCCATCCCCTTGGGGCCGAGGGCGGCGATGTCCTGGCCCTCGATGACCACCTGGCCGCTGGTGGCGGTGTCGAGCCCGCCGGCCAGGGTCAGCAGGGTGGACTTGCCGGAGCCGGAGGGGCCCATCACGGCGACCAGCTCGCCCGGGTGCACGGAGAGGTGGATGCCGCGCAGGGCGTGCACCTCGGCGATGCCGGAGCCGTGGGTACGGGTCAGCGCCCGCAGTTCGAGTACGGGGCTGCCGCCGGTCGTCCCGGAGGACGGCGGGGGCGGAGGTGTGGCGGACGAGGGCATGACGGGTGGTTCCCCCCTAGGAACGGACTGGGTCAGGTGTGGGCGGCGGCGTCGGGACCGGCACCGGCATCACGCGGTACGGGCGACGGCGGTACGGGCATCGCCCGGGCTGCGGGTGACGGCGAACCGGCCCCCGCCGAGCTGTGCGCGGGGCGCGTCAGCGCTGGGAGCGGGTGCGGCCGGCCAGCGAGCGGGCCGGACCGCGGGTGGCCGCGGGGCCGGGCTCGTCGGTGGGCTCGACGGCGGCGGCCTCGGCGAGGCGGACGAGCCGGGACTCGCAGTGGTCGAGCCAGCGGGCCTCGGCCTCCGCCTGGAAGATCAGCTGCTCCACGACGAGCAGCCAGGCGACCTCGTCCCGGTTGGCCGGGACGTCGGCCAGGGCCTGGGCCTTGAGCCGGGTGTAGTCCTGCATCGCCTTGAGCGTGTGGTGGCGCTGGGACTGGATGACGTCGCGGATGTCGACGCCCGGAGCGCCGACGGCCATGGCGAGCTTGATGGCCAGCTCGTCGCGGGGCGGACTGGTGCGGTCCACGGGCGTCTCGAACCAGGTGCGCAGCTCGGCGCGGCCGTCGTCGGTGATCGCGTAGAGGTCGTGCCCGGCGTCGTCCGTACCGTCCTGGACGATCATGCCGTCGCGTTCCAGGCGGCTGAGCGTCGTGTAGACCTGCCCGACGTTCAGGGGCCAGGTGGAGCCGGTGCGCGACTCGAACTCGGTGCGGAGCCGGGACCCGTAACGCGGGCCGCGCTCCAGCAGGGCCAGCAGGCCGTGGCGAATGGACATACTGAGTATGTATACCGAGTATGTTCGTCCTGGCAAGTCCCGACGGCCGCCGACAGGAGACGGATCCCGGGGCGCGACGCTCAGTTCGGGCGGCGCATACGGAACGCGAGGAAGCCGAGCCCCAGACCGACCAGGGCGATGCCCGAACCGAGCGAGACCTGCTGCACGCGGCGTACGTCCGCGGCGTCCAGCGCCTGCCCGGCCCGCTGTCCCGGATCGGTGAAGGCACTGGACGGCGGAGGGGAAACAGGCAGGTCGACGGCGTCCACGACCGGCTCCTCGGGCTCCTCGGGCTCGTCCTCCTCGACGGGATCCTCGGCCCGCGCCAGTTCCAGCGGCGACAGCGGACGCCCGGGGCGCTCCTTCCCGGCCCCGGCCTCGCGCCCGGCCAGCGGAGCGGTCGACCCGGAGACGTCGGGAGAAGCGGAAGCGGAGGAGGAGGGTTCCGGCGGCTCGGCCCCGGGCCCGGCGGGGGCCTGCGCGTCGCGCCCGGTCGCCGCAGGGGAGGACGGTACCGGGCCGGTCCCCGAGGCTCCGGGGCCCGGAACGCCGGACGGCAGGGGCAGGGGCAGGGCGGAGGGAAGCGCCGAGGGGGACGTGGAGCCCGACGGGACGGGCGGCGGAGAGGCCGGGGCTGCGGAGGCGGTGGCGGCGGGGCTCGACGCCCCGGGGACCGTGGCGGTCACGGACGGCGGACCGTCGGGCGCCGATGAACCGTGGGCGGAGCCTGCCGACGGCCCCAGCGCCGCTCCGGCCGCTGCCAGCAGACAGACCGCACACCTCGACGGCCATGCGGCCGGAAGTCCTGGAGCCATGAGATCAGCGTCACACGGGCCCCTGTATCCGGCATCCCGGACGCGGTATCCGGAAGTCAGGGGCCTGTTACCGGTCCACTTACCGGTCCGCGACGAAGATCCGGCGAGATCCGTGGACGCATAACGATCACCTTCGGACACCGCCCGCCGGGCGGTGTCCGACGTACCGGCGGAGACTCAGGAGGGCTTGCCGGTGGAGACCTTCAGCTCGAAGTGCGCGCCGCGCTCGTCGACCGCCGCACCGGAGGACGGGAACTGGCCGACGACCTGGCCGTCGGCGTACGTGTTGCCCGGCTCCTCGATCTCCTTGATCGTCCAGCCGGCGGCGGCGGCGCACGCCTTCGCCGAGAGGATGTCCTTGTAGATGAAGCTCGGCGCGCGGACCTTCTTCGGGTCGTTGGAGTCCTCGGAGGCGCCGGAGCACTCCGTGTCCTTCATCGTCCGGTTGCGCTCCGGCGGGCGGTAGCCCTCCACCTGCTCGGTGCCCGTCTCGCCGCCCTTGCCCGCCTCGTCGTCCTTGCCGCCCTGGAGGGCGATCGCGGTGATCAGGCCGCCGATGGCCAGCAGGGCCACGACGATCGAGCCGACGATGACCGGCATGTTCCGCTTCGCGCCGCCGCGGTCGGTGGTGCCCACGGCCGTGGAGTGCTGCGGCGAGATCGAGTACGGCGGCGGGGTCTGCTGGGACAGCGGGCCCGGGGTCGGGTAGCCCTGCGCCTGCGGGTAGCCGTAGCTCGGCGTGGGCGCCGGGGTCGGCTGGCTGTACGGGCCGGGCTGGTGGGGCTGCTGGTGCGGATGCGGCTGGTACGGCGTCTGCACGCTGTGGGGCGCCGAGATGCTCTGGTCGACCGGCGGGAACACCGCCGAACCGACGCCGGCGCCGCTGTTGGCGGGCCCGCCGCCGGCCACGATCATCGGGGCGCCGGTCTGGCCGCCGGAGGCGTTCAGCACCCGGGCGATCTCGTCGCGCATCGCGGCGGCGCTCGGGAAGCGCTCGTTCGGGTTCTTCTTGAGGGCGCGGGCGACGAGGGCGTCCATCGCCGGGGTGACCGACCGGTTGATGCTGGAGGGCGCGACCGGCTCCTCCTGCACATGCGCGTACGCGATGGCCAGCGGCGAGTCCGCGTCGAACGGGATCCGGCCGGTGAGCAGCTGGAAGAGCATGATGCCGACCGAGTACAGGTCGGACCGGGCGTCGACGCCGCGGCCCAGGGCCTGCTCGGGGGAGAGGTACTGCGGGGTGCCGACGACCATGCCGGTCTGCGTCATCGAGGTGACGCCGGACTGCATGGCACGGGCGATGCCGAAGTCCATGACCTTGACGATGCCGCGCTTGGTCATCATCACGTTGCCGGGCTTGATGTCCCGGTGGACCAGGCCCATCTCGTGGCTGGTCTCCAGGGCGGCGAGCACGTCCGCCGTCACCTTGAGGGCCTTGTCGGCCGGCATCGCGCCGTGATCGCGGATGTCGGCGGCCAGCACCGAGCCGAGCGGCTGCCCCTCGACGTACTCCATGACGATGTACGGCATCAGCGCACCGCCGAGCTCGTCCTCGCCGGTGTCGAAGACGGAGACGATGTTGGTGTGCTGGAGCTTGGCGACGGCCTGCGCCTCGCGCCGGAAGCGCTCGCGGAAGGACTGCTCGCGGCCGAGCTCGGTGTGCAGGGTCTTGATCGCGACCTGACGGTCCAGGGCGGAGTCGTAGGCCAGGTAGACGGACGCCATCCCGCCCTCGCCGAGCAGGTCGCGCAGCTGGTAGCGGCCGCCCGCGACCGCCCCGCCCGCGTAGCGGCCCTGTGCGCCGTCCTGGCTCATGACTTGCATCCCCCTCGGCGGCGCGCGGTGGCACGCGGTGTTCTGCCTGACAGTTTCTGTCTGACGTGATTGCGTGCGACGCGGTTCCGTACAACGCGATTACGCGCCAAGTCTGCCGTAGGGGTCCGACACGTCAAGCCGGGTGCCCGTTCCGTGACCCTACGCACAAGAAGCGTCTCGGAAGCGTTACAGGAAACGCATCAAATTCAGGTGTAGGACGCGCCGGGCGGTCCGATGATCCTGCCGCAGCGGAACCGGGGTGTCCGGCGGAGGCTGTAGCGTGACGTGGCAATGCAGCAAGTGCAGCAAGGCACCGTGAGAACCCGCGGACGCGCGGACAGATACGACGGCGAGGACTGATGGCACCCGATTCCGAAGCAAACGGCGGCGGAGTTTCGGATGGCACCGACTCCTGGGGCGTCGGCGGCGTCGTCGGTGACGGACGTTACCGGATGACCCACCGGCTCGGCCGGGGCGGCATGGCGGAGGTCTACGCGGCGGAGGACGTCCGGCTCGGACGGACGGTCGCGGTGAAGCTGCTCCGCTCCGACCTGGCCGAGGACCCGGTCTCCAAGGCCCGCTTCACCCGCGAGGCACAGTCCGTCGCGGGCCTCAACCACCACGCGATCGTCGCCGTGTACGACTCCGGCGAGGACGTCGTGGGCGGCCAGACCGTCCCGTACATCGTGATGGAGCTGGTCGAGGGCCGCACCATCCGCGACCTCCTCCTGACCGCCGAGGCCCCGCCTCCCGAGCAGGCGCTGATCATCGTCTCGGGCGTGCTGGAGGCCCTGGCGTACTCGCACCAGCACGGCATCGTGCACCGTGACATCAAGCCCGCCAACGTGATCATCACGGACTCCGGCGCGGTCAAGGTGATGGACTTCGGCATCGCCCGCGCGCTGCACGGCGCGCAGTCGACGATGACCCAGACCGGCATGGTCATGGGCACCCCGCAGTACCTCTCCCCCGAGCAGGCGCTCGGCAAGGCCGTCGACCACCGGTCCGACCTGTACGCCACCGGCTGCCTGCTCTACGAGCTGCTGGCGCTGCGGCCCCCGTTCACCGGCGAGACCCCGCTCTCGGTGGTCTACCAGCACGTCCAGGACATCCCGGTGCCGCCGTCCGAGGTCTCGGACGTGGTGCCGCCGGAGCTGGACGGGATGGTGATGCGCTCGCTGGCGAAGGACCCGGACGACCGGTTCCAGAGCGCCGAGGAGATGCGCGGGCTCGTCCAGTACAGCCTGCAGATGCTCCAGGTGCAGGGCGGTCACACGGGCACCTGGAACACCGGCCCGGTCACGCTGCACGAGGGCGGCCAGACCTCGCCGCACGGGATGTCCGGCTCCACCCGCGCCATGGGCCACCCGATGCACGGGGACACCTCGCAGGGCCCGATCCTGCCGCCGTACAACCCGGACGACGGGGGTTACGACGGTGGCGGCGGGCGGCGGTCCGGCGGCGGGCGCGGCAAGATGTGGCTCTTCGTCCTGCTCGCGCTGATCGCGATCGGCGCCGGCGTCGCCTTCGCCATCAACGCGGCGCAGGACGACGACGGCAACAAGAAGAAGCCGGTCACCCCGTCCACCTCGGTCAGCCAGTCCGAGGAGGAGCCCTCGGAGGAGCCGTCCGAGGAGGAGAGCGAGGAGCCGGAGGAGCCGAGCGACTCGACGGGCGGTCAGACGCAGCCCAACCCGCCGCCGTGGACCCCGGACCCGACGCCGAGCGAGCCCACGTTCACCCCGTCGCCGACCCCGACCGACACGGACGCCGGTACGTCGGACGGCAGCACCAACGAGGGCGGCAGCGGCGAGCCCACCGGCGATCCGACCGATCCGAGCACCGACCCCGGCACCCCGGGCGGCGCCGGCGGGGACGACGGCGGCGCGGGCGGGGACGACGGCGGTACGGGCACCACGCCCGGCGCCTCGATCGCGGGCAACACCACGCCGTAACGCACCACCGCATCACCCCCGAGCCCGGCGTGCGCCCCAGCGGCGCGCGCCGGGCTCACGCGGTGATGCACCGCCTCACTCCGTGAAGGCCGCGCACACCGCCTCGTACTCCCGCGTCCACCACACCGCCAGGGCCGACACCGCGGGGAACTGCGGGTCGGCCCTGCGGTCGTCGAGGCGGTAGCGCCAGCGGAGTATCCAGAAGTCGTTGAGCCGCTCCCACCACACCCGGTGCACCGCGGCCGCCAGCTCCGCCGCCCCCGCCCCGGCGGCCCGCCGGTACGCGCGGGCGTACGCCCGGACCTTCGCGAGGTCCAGCTCCCCGGCCGGCCGGACGAAGAAGATCGCCGCCGCCCGAACCGCCTCCTCGGCGCGAGGCTGTACGTCCAGCCGGTCCCAGTCCACGATCGCGACCGGGTCGGCGCCCCGGTAGAGCAGATTCAGCGGGTGGAAGTCCCCGTGCACCCATCCCGTGGCCGGTCCGTCCGGGGTGGGCGGGCGGCGGTGGGCGTGCTGTTCGAGCAGGGCGCGGCGCTCCACGAGCCGGTGCACGGCGAGTTCGTCGAAGGCGTCCCGCGGGGTGTCCCGGCCGCTCTGCCCGCGCGCGGCGGCCAGCAGGTCGTCGATCAGCGCGAAGGTGTCGGCGGCGTCCGGGCTGCGGTGCCCCGGCCGGGCGGGCTCTCTCGCCGGGTGCGGGCCGTCGCGCGGCGCCATCACCTGCTCCAGGCCGGTGTGCACGGTTCCCAGGAGCGTTCCGAGCCGGCGGGACTGGGCGAGCGTCAGCTGGGCGCCGACCCGGTGGAGGCCGTCGACCCAGGGGTGGAGGGCGTAGCAGCGTTCGCCGATCACGGCGACGGTGTCGCCCCGGGTGTCCGCCAGGGGCGGGACGACGGGCACGCCGAGCGACTGCAGGCGCTGGGTGGCGCGGTGCTGGCGCACGATCGCGGCGCGTTCGCCGCTCGGGTCGTCCAGGTGCCTCTTGTCGAGATGGTGCTTGAGAAAGTAGGAACCGCTCGTGGTGGAGACGCGGTATCCGTGGTTCAGCAGGCCTTTGGTGATCGGCTCGCAGGCGAGCGGCTCGCCCACGCCCGGGTAGCGGCGCAGCACCTCGCCGACCGGGGGAACTGGTGGACGGGTGACATATGAGCGCGGCACTTACCAGATGTTAGATCACTCTGCGTGGCCGCTTTGCGGACTTGCGGTCACGCCCACGGGTGCGCTAGAGGGCGTCCGAGGTCTCAGAAGTCCAGGGTGTGTTCGGTGACGAAGTGCGGATCGACCCGCAGATAGGCCGGCGCGTACGGCTCCCCGTTGACGGATACGGGCGCGGCGCCGAACAGTTCCTCCTGCTCGGGGCCGGGGTGCACGATCTCGGCGGGTCCGGTGAACTGCACCGACCACAGATTGCCGCCGTCGCCCGATGCCGCGTCGTTGTAGTTGTCCGCCCCGTACGCGACGACGCTTCCGTCGCACGCCTCGTGATGGCCGAAGCCGCTGTGCATCCGCAGCAGGATGCGGCCGTCGCACACGATGTGCCGGGCCACCGCCAGGAACGGCAGGGCCCGCATGCTGGTGGCGAGGCGGCCGTACGGGACCCGGCCGAGCAGCTCGATCGGCGCGATCCGCGTGACCGTCCCGGTGGCGGCGCGCCGCGTCGTTCCGGCCGCGGGGAGTTCGTCGAAGGACATGGCTTCCACTGTCCCCCGGCCGTAGGGGCCGCGTAAGAGTCGCCTGCCCCGGTCGGCACGGGACCAAAGTCCCGGCGGAGAGGAAGCCTCAGCGGCGCTCGGCCTGGAGCCGTGCGACGTACGCGGCCGCCTGCGAGCGGCGTTCCATGCCCAGCTTGGACAGCAGGCTGGAGACGTAGTTCTTGATGGTCTTCTCGGCGAGGTGCAGACGCTCCCCGATGACCCGGTTGGTCAGCCCCTCGCCGATCAGGTCCAGGATCTTGCGCTCCTGCTCGGTGAGGCCGGCGAGCTTGTCGTCGCCCTTGCCGTTGCCGCCGTCGCGCAGCCGCTCCAGCACCCGGGCGGTCGCCACCGGGTCCAGCAGCGATTTTCCGGCGGCCACGTCCCGTACGGCATTCAGCAGTTCATTGCCGCGGATCGCCTTCAGCACATATCCCGAGGCGCCCGCCATGATCGCGTCGAAAAGCGCCTCGTCATCGGCGTACGAGGTGAGCATCAGGCATTTGATGTTCTCGTCCTGAGAACGGACTTCCCGGCACACCTCCACACCGCTGCCGTCCGGCAGCCGCACGTCGAGCACCGCCACATCGGGACGCGTCGCCGGGATCCGCACCAGGGCGTCCGCCGCCGTACCGGCCTCGCCGACCACCTCGATGTCCGGTTCGGAGGCG
Organism: Streptomyces sp. SID14515; assembly: GCF_010548505.1. Taxonomy (NCBI): domain Bacteria; kingdom Bacillati; phylum Actinomycetota; class Actinomycetes; order Kitasatosporales; family Streptomycetaceae; genus Streptomyces; species Streptomyces sp. SID14515. The sequence goes on from NZ_JAAGMH010000134.1 coordinate 38,509, forward strand.
AGCAGCTCATGGACGCCACGCCGGACGACCTCGTGATCATCGAGCAGAAATACCGTGATTTTTCCTTCTTCGCGCACGATCGCAGTCTCACACACTCGCTTCCCCTCCGCTCTTCCCTGGCGCTGATCCGCGGGATAACGTGCCGTTGTTCCGGCGGCCTGCAAGGCTGTTTCCAGTGCCCTGACCAGCAGAGCTTCGCGATTTTTTCGATTTACTTGGAAATCCAAGCAAAATCGCAGGTCAGATAGGGTTTCGCAGTTATGCGATGCACTGGGTAACGTGCCTATGACAGGGCGCTCGCCGGGGCACCTGTCACGCCTGATCCCGGCCGACCGGCACCCACCCCGTGCACGGCTGTCGGATTCAGGCGAGCCGCACTGGTTTCCCGGCAGACCCCGGGGGCCGGACCGACGGAGGAGCACGCACGTGACCGTGGAGAGCACTGCCGCCGCGCGTAAACCGCGACGCGCCAGTAAGCGGACCAGCGCCGCGAAGAAGCCGCAGAGTGCCGAGCCCCAGCTCGTACAGCTGCTGACGCCCGAGGGCGAGCGCGTCGAGCACCCGGACTACAGCATCGACCTGAGCGCCGACGAGCTGCGCGGTCTGTTCCGCGACATGGTGCTCACCCGCCGCTTCGACGCCGAGGCGACCGCCCTCCAGCGTCAGGGCGAGCTGGGCCTGTGGGCCTCGCTGCTCGGCCAGGAGGCCGCCCAGATCGGCAGCGGCCGGGCCCTGCGCGACGACGACTACGTCTTCCCGACCTACCGGGAGCACGGCGTCGCCTGGTGTCGCGGCGTCGACCCGACCAATCTGCTCGGCATGTTCCGCGGGGTGAACCACGGCGGCTGGGACCCGAACAGCAACAACTTCCACCTGTACACGATCGTCATCGGCTCGCAGACGCTGCACGCCACCGGCTACGCCATGGGCGTCGCCAAGGACGGCGCGGACTCCGCCGTGATCGCGTACTTCGGTGACGGCGCCTCCAGCCAGGGCGATGTCGCCGAGTCGTTCACCTTCTCCGCGGTCTACAACGCCCCGGTCGTGTTCTTCTGCCAGAACAACCAGTGGGCCATCTCCGAGCCCACCGAGCGCCAGACCCGTGTGCCGCTCTACCAGCGCGCCCAGGGCTACGGCTTCCCCGGCGTCCGCGTCGACGGCAACGACGTCCTCGCCTGTCTCGCCGTCACCCGCTCCGCGCTTGAGCGCGCCCGTCGCGGCGAGGGCCCGACCCTCGTCGAGGCGTTCACGTACCGCATGGGCGCCCACACCACCTCCGACGACCCGACGAAGTACCGGGCCGACGAGGAGCGGGCCGCCTGGGAGGCCAAGGACCCGATCCTGCGGCTGCGCGCCTACCTGGAGAAGGAGAAGCTCGCGGACGAGGCCTTCTTCACCGCGCTGGACGAGGAGAGCGAGACCCTCGGCAAGCGGGTACGGGAAGCGGTACGCGCGATGCCCGACCCGGACCCGATGGCCCTGTTCGAGCACGGCTACGCCGACGGCAGCTCCCTCGTGGACGAGGAGCGGGCCCAGTTCGCCGCCTACCAGGCATCGTTCGCCGACTCTGCCGAGGAGGGCAAGTAGCCATGGCCGTGGAAAAGATGTCCATCGCGAAAGCGCTCAACGAGTCGCTCCGCCTCGCCCTCGACAACGACCCCAAGGTCCTCATCATGGGTGAGGACGTCGGCAAGCTCGGCGGCGTCTTCCGGATCACCGACGGACTCCAGAAGGACTTCGGCGAGGACCGGGTGATCGACACCCCGCTCGCCGAGTCCGGCATCGTCGGCACGGCGATCGGCCTGGCCCTGCGCGGCTACCGCCCGATCGTCGAGATCCAGTTCGACGGCTTCGTCTTCCCCGCGTACGACCAGATCGTCACGCAGCTCGCCAAGATGCACGCCCGCGCGCTCGGCAAGGTCAAGCTGCCGGTCGTCGTGCGCATTCCGTACGGCGGCGGCATCGGCGCGGTCGAGCACCACAGCGAGTCCCCCGAGGCGCTCTTCGCGCATGTCGCGGGCCTCAAGGTGGTCTCGCCGTCCAACGCGAGCGACGCCTACTGGATGATGCAGCAGGCCGTCCAGAGCGACGACCCGATCATCTTCTTCGAGCCCAAGCGGCGTTACTGGGACAAGGGCGAGGTCGACACCGAGTCCATCCCCGGCCCGCTGCACAAGGCCGTCACCGTCCGCGAGGGCGGCGACCTCACGCTCGTCGCGTACGGGCCGATGGTGAAGGTCTGCCTGGAAGCGGCCGCGGCCGCCCAGGAGGAGGGCAAGTCGATCGAGGTCCTGGACCTGCGCTCGATGTCCCCGATCGACTTCGACGCCATCCAGACGTCGGCCGAGAAGACCGGCCGGGTCGTGGTCGTCCACGAGGCGCCCGTCTTCTACGGCTCCGGCGCGGAGATCGCCGCCCGGATCACCGAACGCTGCTTCTACCACCTCGAAGCGCCCGTGCTGCGGGTCGGCGGCTACCACGTCCCGTACCCGCCGGCCCGGCTGGAGGACGAGTATCTGCCCGGCCTGGACCGGGTGCTCGACGCCGTCGACCGCTCGCTGGCGTTCTGAGGAGAGGGTTCGTGACGACGATGACCGAAACGTCTGCTCGCTTCCGTGAGTTCAAGATGCCCGACGTGGGCGAAGGACTGACCGAGGCCGAGATCCTCAAGTGGTTCGTCCAGCCCGGCGACACCGTCACCGACGGCCAGGTCGTGTGCGAGGTCGAGACCGCGAAGGCGGCCGTCGAGCTGCCGATCCCGTTCGACGGGGTGGTGCACGAGCTGCGCTTCCCCGAGGGCACGACCGTCGACGTCGGCCAGGTGATCATCGCGATCGACGTGGCCCCGGGCAGCGGCGACGCGCCTGCTCCGGCCCCGGCGGCCGCCGCTCCGGTCCAGGAGCCGGTGGAGACGCCGGAGGCGGAGGCCGAGCCGAAGGGCCGTACGCCGGTCCTGGTGGGCTATGGCGTCGCCGAGTCCTCCACCAAGCGCCGCCCGCGCAAGGGGGCGTCGGCCGCTCCGGAGGCCGCCGCCGTCGCGGCGGCGGTGCAGGCCGAGCTGAACGGGCACGCGGCGCCCGCCGCCGCGGCCCCGGCTCCGGTGGTGCCGGCCCAGGGTGGTGCGCAGGGCGGCCGTCCGCTCGCCAAGCCGCCGGTGCGCAAGCTGGCCAAGGACCTGGGCATCGACCTGGCGACGGTGGTGCCGACCGGCAAGGACGGCATCATCACCCGCGAGGACGTCCACGCGGCGGCGGCTCCGGCCACTGCTCCGGCGGCTGCCCCGGCTCCCGTACCGGCGGCCCCCGCACCGGCGGTCGCCGAGGCGCCGGCGGTGGTCTCCGGCTCCGCCCGCGAGACCCGTATCCCGGTCAAGGGCGTCCGCAAGGCCATCGCGCAGGCGATGGTCGGCAGCGCGTTCACCGCGCCGCACGTCACCGAGTTCGTCACGGTCGACGTGACACGCACGATGAAGCTCGTGGCCGAGCTGAAGGAGGACAAGGACATGGCGGGGGTGCGGGTCAATCCGCTCCTCATCATCGCCAAGGCCCTCCTCGTAGCGATCAAGCGGAACCCCGAGGTCAACGCCGCCTGGGACGAGGCCAACCAGGAGATCGTGCAGAAGCACTACGTGAACCTGGGCATCGCGGCGGCCACCCCGCGCGGTCTGATCGTGCCGAACATCAAGGACGCGCACGACCAGACGCTGCCGCAGCTCGCGGCGTCCCTGGGCGAGCTGGTCGCCACGGCCCGGGACGGCAAGACCTCCCCGGCCGCGATGGCGGGCGGCACGGTGACCATCACCAACGTCGGCGTCTTCGGCGTCGACACGGGCACGCCGATCCTCAACCCGGGCGAGTCCGCGATCCTGGCGGTCGGCGCGATCAAGCTGCAGCCGTGGGTCCACAAGGGCAAGGTGAAGCCGCGTCAGGTCACCACGCTGGCCCTGTCGTTCGACCACCGACTGGTCGACGGCGAGCTCGGCTCCAAGGTGCTGGCCGATGTGGCGGCGATCCTGGAGCAGCCGAAGCGCCTGATCACCTGGGCGTAGGTTTTCTGTCCGGTGGGCCCGTACGTTGTTGCGTACGGGCCCACCGGCATGTCCGGCCCTCACCGTACGGCGAGTTCGGCGAACACGGTCTTGCCCACCGTGCGCGGCTCGACGCCCCAGTCATCGGCGAGCTGCGCGACGATCAGGATCCCGCGCCCGTAGCAGTCGTCGGCATCGGGCCGCCGAAGGCTGGGCAGCCGCTCCCCGCGCGGATCGCTGACCGCGACCCGTAGGACGAACTCGGTGAGCGTGAGATGGACCCGGAAGAGCCGCCCCCGGATCGCCCCGTGCAGCAACGCGTTGGTCGCCAACTTGCTGACCAGGAGCGCCGCGTCACCGGCGAGCGTGGGGTGCCCCCACTGGAGGACGAGCCGGGCGGCACGGTGCCGGCTGAGGACGACGCTGTGCGCGGTGGGCGTGTAGTCGACGCGGTCCTCGCGGAGGACGGGGTCGGGGGTGAGGGCTGAGATCGCCTGGGCTGCGGTCATGCTCGCGTGCCTCCGGTGTGGGGTGGGCGGTGGCGATGTCGCTGCTGCGGTGGGCCGGGACTTGAGCTTTCGGCTCCGGCGCAGGGCAGGGCGGTGCACTTCCGCCGAGTTGGCTCCGCTGTGCGAGCGGCGGAGTACCGAAAGTAGCCACCTCCGATAGTGGGGGCAAGTGAAACGGAGACACTTGTCTCCAACGGGTGACAGCGGTCGACGTGTCGCCCTGGGAAGCGGGACACTGGGGCCGTGAATCCAGCGACACCGCAAGGGAACCGGTCGTCAACTGTTCTTGGGCGCAGGCTTGGTAGCGAGCTGTTGCGCCTGCGGGACGCGTCCGGGAAGACGCAGCAGCAGGCCGCGCAGGTCATCAGCGCGACCAACTCGAAGATCGTGAAGATGGAGCGGGGATGGGTTCCGATGAGGGACCCGGACATCCGAACTCTCTGCGAGTTCTACGGCCTGGAGGACGCGAAGTCCGTCGGGCGGCTGTTGGAAGTCGCCCGGGTGGACCGGGAGCGCCGTAAGGCGAAGGGCTGGTGGAACCAGTACCCGGAGCTGCGCTCGCTGGTCGAGTACGTTGCGCTCGAGGACATCGCGACAGGCGTCCGGACCTGGCAGGGGGCTTTCGTTCCCGGGCTGCTCCAGACACCGGACTACGCCAGGGCGCTCGCGGTCGGCAACGCGGACTGGGACGACCCGGATGAGATCGAGCGTTTCGTCGAAGCGAAGATCGCACGGCAGGCACGTCTCACGGACAGTGCCCCGCTGGCTTTGTGGGCGATCGTCGCCGAGGCGGCCCTGCGCCAACTGGTCGGTGGCCGCGAAGTGATGCGGGCTCAGCTGGCCCACCTGGCGGACGCGGCAGCCGAGCCAAATGTCACGGTGCAGGTTGTCCCGTTCCTCGCGGGATCCCACCCGGGCATGACCAGCGCTTTTAGCATTGTCTCGTTCGCTGAACCCGGTGCGATGGACGTGGTCTACATGGACACGACGTCGTCTACGCTGTGGCTGGAGAGTGAGACGGATGCCGCCCGCCACAACGTCACATTCGGTCGCATTGCCAGAAGCGGACTCGCTCCCCGCGATTCCATCGCTCTCATAGGGCGTATTCGCAAGGAGTTGTAGCTGTGCCCCACTTCGAGTTCGTCAAGTCCAGCTACAGCAGCGGCAACGGCGAGTGCGTCGAAGTGGCCCGCAACGTCCCCCGTGCCGTCGCCGTCCGCGACTCCAAGCGCCTCGACGGACCCGTCCTCGTCCTCGCGCCCGCCGCCTGGGACGCCTTCACGGCCGACCTGCGGCGCCGGCAGCCGTAGCCGTAGCCGTACGTACGACGAAGGGGCCCGGCCCGCACGGTGTGTGCGGGCCGGGCCCCTTCACGTACGACGCGTGCGGGCTACTTCTTGAAGCCGTAATCCATCAGCTTCTTCGCGTCGGCGGTGCGGTTCGCCTCGGAGGACGAGGTGAGCACCGTGCCGATGACCGTCTTGCCCTTGCGGGTCGCCGCGAAGACCAGGCAGTACTTGGCGGTCGGACCGGAGCCGGTCTTGACGCCGATCGCACCGCTGTAGCTGCTGAGCATCTTGTTGGTGTTGCTCCACGACATGTAGCGGTAGCCACCGCTCTTCGTGGTCACCTTCTGCTTCGTCGACTTGGTCTTGACGATCGAGCGGAACGTGGAGTTCTTCATCGCCTTGCTGGCGATCTTCGTCAGGTCACGGGGGGTCGAGTAGTTGTTGCCACCCCCTATGCCGTCGAACGAGTCGAAGCGGGTGTTCTTCAGCTTGAGGCTCTTCGCCGTGGAGTTCATCTTGCCGATGAACGACTTCACGCGGGCCGCACGGGTCTTGCCGGAGCCGAACTTGTCGGCCAGGGCGTACGCGGCGTCGCAGCCGGAGGGGAGCATCAGGCCGTAGAGGAGCTGGCCCACGGTGACCTTGTCGCCGACGATCAGCCGGGCGGACGAGGCGTTCTTCGAGACGATGTAGTCGCTGTAGGCCTTCTGGACCGTGACCTTGCTCTTCAGGTTCACGTTCTTCTGCGACAGCACGACCAGCGCCGTCATGATCTTCGTGGTGGAGCCGGTGGCCCGGCGGGTGTCCGCGGACTTGGTGAAGAGGGTCTTCCCGGTGCCGTCGTTCATCACGAAGCCGCCCTTGGCGACGATCTTCGGAGCCGGCGGTGCGGCGGCGTGCGCCGTGGAGGCGAAGGCACTGCCCGCGAGCACCGCACCGGCGGTGAGCGTCACGGTGGCCGTCACGGTGACGCGATTGATGCGCTTGATGCCGATTTTCAACTGAACGCTCCAAATGCCCCTGATATGCGGCCACATAAGGGTGCCGCTCGCAGGTGAGACTCCTGGGAAGGGGCAATGGATGTGTTACCGAACGGGTGAATTTGCGCAGGCTTGACCTGGCCGCGCCGAGGTCGCTTTCGGCCCGTGCGGCCCATGCGGAATGAAGCCTCCGGAGGGGTGGTTGCCCCTGCTGTGAGAGCGATCGGACTCGACGTGTTCGGTGGCCCCGAGGTCCTGCGGGTGCTGGAGCTTCCGGAGCCCGAGGCGGGCGAGGGCGAGGTTCGCATCCGTGTGCACGCGGCTGCCGTGAACCCGACGGACGCCCTGCTGCGGACGGGGGGCCATGCCGTACGGATGGAGGGCATCGCGCCGCCGTTCGTGCCGGGTATGGACGCCGCGGGCGTCATCGACCAGCTCGGGCCGGGTGTCGGTGACCGCCTCTTCGTGGGTCAGCGTGTCGTGGCGATGGTGCCGTTCACCGGCCCACGCGGTGGGGCCTATGCGGAGCGGGTCGTGGCGCCCGCGGTGTCGGTGGTGCCCGCACCCGCGGGGGCGGGTTTCGCGGCGGCGTCCACCTTGCTGATGAACGCCGCGACCGCCCGGCTGGCCCTGGACCGGCTGGCCGTGCCGGGCGGTGGCGCGGTCGCGGTCACCGGGGCGGCGGGGGCCGTGGGGGGATTCGCGGTCCAGTTGGCCAAGGCGGACGGTCTGACGGTCGTGGCCGACGCGTCCGAGCGCGACAGCGATCTGGTGCTCGGCTTCGGGGCCGACCGTGTGGTCGAGCGGGGGGCGGCCTTCCCTGCCCGGGTCCGGGAGCTGTGTCCCCGGGGAGTCCCCGGGCTGGTCGACGGGTCGATGCAGACCGCCGAGATCCTGCCCGCCATCGCCGACGGCGGGGCCCTGGCCGAACTGCGGGGCTGGTCCGGGCCGGCCGGGCGCGGCGTCCGGGTGCACCCCGTGATGGTGTCCGACGTCATGTTCGACACCGACGTGCTGGACGGGCTGCGCCGCCAGGCCGAGCGCGGGGCGCTCGCTCTGCGCGTCGCCGAGGTGCTGCCGTGGCGGGAGGCGGCCCGGGCGCACCGCTTGCTGGCGGCCGGAGGTCTGCGAGGGCGGCTGGTGCTGGACTTCTCCTGAGGGCCGGCTCCGGGCCCGGGGCAGGGGCCCTCCGGCCGTTCCGGAGGTCCAGAATCCGGACGCCGGTCCACATGCGTGCATGTTGTATCTATGCTGTGCGCATGCCTGCCGCACCCTCCGCCCCCGTACGCTCCACGGCCTCCTCCCTCAAGCGTCCGCCCGCCGCCGAACGCGTCTACACGCACATCAAGGAAGCGGTCCTGGACCGTCGTTACGAGGGCGGCACGCTGCTCACCGAAGGCGATCTGGCGGACGCGGTCGGCGTCTCCCGGACGCCCGTGCGCGAGGCGCTGCTGCGGCTGGAGGTCGAGGGGCTGATCAAGCTCTACCCGAAGAAGGGCGCACTCGTCCTCGCCGTCTCCGCGCAGGAGATCAAGGACGTGGTGGAGACCCGGCTGCTGGTCGAGGAGTTCGCGGCGCGCAAGGCGGTGCCCGCCTCGCCGCAGCTGATCGAGCGGCTGGAGCAGCTGCTGGAGGAGCAGCGGCAGTTGGCGGAGGTCGGCGACCTGGCGGAGGTGGCCGTCAAGGACCGCTGTTTCCACGCCGAGATCGTGAAGAACGCGGGCAACGAGATCCTCTCGCGCCTCTACGACCAGCTGCGCGACCGTCAGCTGCGGATGGGCGTCGCGGTGATGGAGGCCCACCCCGGCAGGATCGAGGCCAACATCACCGAGCACGGTGAGCTGCTGGAGGCGATCCGGGCCGGGGACGCCGAGGTGGCCGCGCAGGTCGTGCGCCGCCATGTCGGCCGGGTGCGGGTGCTGGTGCGGGGTGAGGACCGGTGAGTTCGGCCGCCCCCACGCTCTCCCTGCCCGGCGACCCGCCCGGCGGCCGGCGTGCCGCCTGGGTCTGGGGCATCGGGGTCGCCGTCTACTTCGTCGCGATCATCTTCCGTACGAGCCTGGGCGTCGCCGGACTCGACGCCGCCGACCGGTTCGACGTCAACGCCTCGGCGCTCTCCACGTTCTCCATCCTCCAGCTCCTCGTCTACGCGGGCATGCAGATACCCGTCGGGCTGATGGTCGACCGGCTCGGCACCAAGAAGGTCCTCACCATCGGGGTCGTCCTGTTCACCGTCGGGCAGCTGGGCTTCGCGCTCTCCCCCTCGTACGGGATGGCGCTGGCGGCCCGCGCGCTGCTCGGCTGCGGCGACGCGATGACGTTCATCAGCGTGCTGCGGCTCGGCAGCCGCTGGTTCCCGGCCCGGCGCGGGCCGCTGATCGGCCAGGTCGCGGCGTTGTTCGGGATGGCGGGCAACCTCGTCTCGACGCTGTTCATCGCGCGGGCGCTGCACAGCTACGGCTGGACCACGACGTTCGTCGGCAGTTCGCTGGCGGGCGTGGTGGTGCTGGTGCTGCTCCTGCTGTTCCTCAAGGACCACCCCGAGGGCCATGAGCCGCCGCCCGCCGAGCACGCCGGGGCCGCGTACGTCCGTCGGCAGATCGCCGCCGCCTGGCAGGAGCCCGGGACCCGGCTCGGGATGTGGGTGCACTTCACCACCCAGTTCCCGGCGATGGTGTTCCTGCTGCTGTGGGGCATGCCGTTCCTGGTCGAGGCGCAGGGGCTGAGCCGGGGCACGGCGGGCACGCTGCTCACCCTGGTGGTGCTGTCCAACATGGTGGTCGGGCTCGTCTACGGGCAGATCATCGCCCGCCACCACGGGGCGCGCGTCCCGATCGCGCTGGGCACGGTGGCGACGACGGCCCTGCTGTGGGCGTCCGCGATCTTCTATCCGGCCGACCACACGCCGATGTGGCTGCTGGTCGTCCTGTGCCTGGTGCTCGGCGCCTGCGGTCCGGCCTCGATGGTCGGCTTCGACTTCGCCCGGCCGGCCAACCCGCCCGAACGCCAGGGCACCGCCTCCGGAATCGTCAACATGGGCGGGTTCGTCGCCTCGATGACCACCCTGTTCGCCGTCGGGGTCCTGCTGGACGCCACGGGCGACAACTACCGCGTCGCGTTCGCCTCGGTCTTCGTCCTGGAGGCGCTCGGCGTCACCCAGATCCTGCGGCTGCGCCGTCGGGCGGCGCTCAGGGAACGCGACCACCACGTGGTCAGCCGCGTCGAGGCCGTGCACGTGCCCGCGTAGCCCTCGACCCCGGGGCGCGGGCACGTGCCCGTGAGCGGTAACGGAGTCACGGGGTCACGGCGAAGTTGTCCAGGATCGCGGCGGCCAGCTCCTGGTCGCCCTCGATCTTGATCCGGTCGGCGACGGCCGCGGGCCGGACCCGGCCGCAGGCGAGGCGGACGTACGTCTCCCAGTCCAGCGACAGCGTCACGGCGGGGCCCAGCGAGGGCGCGCCGTCGATCGAACCGCGGCCCTCCGCGTCGACCCGTACCGTCCGCAGGAACTCCACCGGGCCGTGCACATCGAAGACCACCGCCGAATTGGCGGGCGCGCCCGCGCTCTTGGCGACCACCTTCGGCAGCGCGGCGAGCAGGGTGTCCCGGGCGATCAGGGCGCCGGGAGAGTCGAGGTTGCCCGGCTGCCCGAGCGTGGTGCGCAGGTCCTGTTCGTGCACCCAGACATCGAAGGCCCGTCGGTTCAGCGCCACTTCGAGGGTCTGCTCGGCACCCAGCGGGGCGCGGACCGTGGTCTCCGGGGTGCGCGACTCGTTGCGGAGCTGCCGGGCCCGGCGGATGAGGACGTACTCCAGCTCGGAGGTCATCTCCGGGGCGGTGTGGTGCCGCCGGACGTCCACCTGCATCTCCATGTACCGGGCGAAGTCGCTCTGTACGTGGTAGAGGTCGCGCGGCAGCGTGTGGATCGGCCGCGGATCGCCGAGCATCTCGCATTCCATGCCGATGACGTGCGACACGATGTCGCGCACCGACCATCCCGGGCAGGGCGTACGGCGGTTCCACTCGCTCTCGGCGAGGGGCTTCACCAGCTCGGCTATCGCCTCGATGGAGTGGGTCGCGGCGTCGGTGTAGGGCTGGAGGCTGGGATGGACGGTCACGGGACCCCTCGTGCGGTTCTGCGGTGCATGGGCTGGAGAGCAGGGAGTGCTGGCGGATGGGCTGGCACTGACGGCGCTGTCGGCGAGCTGCGTGGGAGGTTCGACCGCTAAGTTACGCTGCGAGCAGGCACCCCGGCAGTGCTTTCGTGTGACGATCGTAGGCCCGTGTTGACGGCTTGAATGCCAGGACGGTGGTAGTGTGCGCGCCTCCCTCATCCAGATCGCAGTAGACCCGGACGAATCCGTCGAGTCCCGCAGGGCGCGAGCGGCTTCCCTGGTGGTCGCCCAGCGGGGCGCCGACCTGGTGGTCCTTCCTGAACTCTGGCCGGTCGGGGCGTTCGCCTACACCGTTTTCGAGGCGGAGGCCGAGCCGCTGGAGGGCCCCACGCACGAGGTGATGGCGAAGGCCGCCGCCGAGGCCGGCGTCTGGCTGCACGCCGGATCCTTCGTCGAACGCGCGGACGACGGCACCCTCTACAACACCAGCCTGGTCTTCTCGCCCGAGGGCGAGCGCACGGCCGCCTACCGAAAGATCCACCGCTTCGGCTTCGACCAGGGCGAGGCGGTGATGATGGGCGCGGGCGAGGAGCTGGTGACCGTCGCCCTGCCGGAGACCACGCTGGGCCTGGCCACCTGCTACGACCTGCGCTTCCCGGAGCAGTTCCGGGGGCTCGTCGACGCGGGCGCCGACATGCTGGTCGTGGCGGCGGGCTGGCCCGAGCGCCGGCGCGCCCATTGGACCCTCCTGGCGCAGGCCCGCGCCGTGGAGAACCAGGCGTACGTCCTCGCCGTCGGCACGGCGGGCACGCACGCAGGCGTCCAGCAGGCCGGGCACAGCAGCGTCGTCGACCCCTGGGGCGAGGTGCTGGCCCAGGCGGGCGCGGACGAGGAGATCCTGACCGTCGAGCTGGACCCGGAGAAGGTGCGCGCGACCCGGGACCAGTTCCCGGCCCTGAAGGACCGCCGGCTGGGGCTCGCCCCGCCGCGCCTCAGCTCCTGAGGGACGTGGGGTGCGCTGTTTCACGTGAAACAACGAACTCCCGCGCGCGGCCCCGCCCGTGGGAACGCGCTCAGCCCTCCTGCTCCTTCTCCGCCAGCACGATCACGCACATCGCCACGGCGATGAGCAGCGCGGTGTCGGCGTCGTCCCGGACGACGTCGATGCCGTACGTGTCCCGGATGGTCAGCCAGCGGCGCGAGATCTGGGCCAGCAGCTCGCCGTCGTACTCGATGGCGAACTCGCGGTCCAGGATCTTGCCGCTGACGTCCAGCTCCGTGCCGTCCACCAGCGTGACACGGTAGTGGTTGCGGAGCAGCGACAGCCGCTTGCGCTTGACCTTGGCCAGCTCCTCGCCGCCCCGCTCGATGAGCATCGTGTCGCGCAGGCTGATCAGCTTCTGCCGCAGTTCGACCAGGACCCGGCCGTCGGCGTCCTTCAGCTCGAAGGTGTCGCGCAGCCGCATCGCCTTGCCGTCGACCAGGAAGACCTTGCGGCCCCCGTCGTCCTCGATCCAGTAGTCGTCGCCGATGGCGAAAAGCCGCTCACGTACGAGAAGTCTCATGGGTCACAGGTTCCCCCGGGCCCCGGCGGAATGCGTGCAGGTGGGGAAGGTGTTGACTTGTGGCATGGCAACACGTGCACGCGTCCGCGCCCCCGAACTCATCGGCAAGGGCGGCTGGCTCAATACAGGCGACCAGCAGTACACCCTCGCTGACCTGCGAGGACGCATCGTCATCCTCGACTTCTGGACGTTCTGCTGTGTGAACTGTCTGCATGTCCTGGACGAGCTGCGCGAGCTGGAGGAGAAGCACCGCGACACCGTGGTGATCATCGGTGTCCACTCGCCGAAGTTCGTCCACGAGGCCGAGCACCAGGCCGTCGTCGACGCCGTCGAGCGCTACGAGGTCCACCACCCCGTCCTCGACGACCCCGAGCTGGCCACCTGGAAGCAGTACGCCGTACGCGCCTGGCCGACGCTCGTCGTGATCGACCCCGAGGGCTATGTCGTCGCCCAGCACGCGGGCGAGGGCCACGCGCACGCCATCGAGAAGCTCGTCGAGGAGCTGGAGGCCGAGCACGCCGCCAAGGGCACGCTCCGCCGCGGTGACGGCCCCTACGTCGCGCCCGAGCCCGTCGCCACGCATCTGCGCTTCCCGGGCAAGGCGCTGCTCCTGCCCGACGGCGGCTTCCTGGTCTCCGACACCACCCGCCACCGCCTCGTCGAGCTGGACGCCGACGGCGAGACCGTACGACGCCACTTCGGCACCGGCGAACGCGGGCTGAACGACGGCGGCCCGGACGAGGCCCGGTTCAGCGAACCGCAGGGGCTCGCCGTGCTCCCGGACGGCCGCATCGCCGTCGCGGACACCGTCAACCACGCCATCCGCGCCCTGGACCTCACGACCGGGGTGACCAGCATCCTCGCCGGCACCGGCCGCCAGTGGTGGCAGGGCACGCCGACCAGCGGCCCGGCGCGCGAGGTGGACCTCTCCTCGCCGTGGGACGTCGCGTGGTTCGGCGACCGGCTGTGGATCGCCATGGCGGGCGTGCACCAGCTGTGGACGTACGACCCGGAGGCCGGGACCGTACGCGTGGCCGCCGGGACCACCAACGAGGGCCTGGTCGACGGGCCCGCCGCCGAGGCCTGGTTCGCCCAGCCGTCCGGGCTCGCCGTCTCGGCCGACGGGGAGCGGCTCTGGGTCGCCGACTCCGAGACCTCCGCGCTGCGCTGGGTCGACCGCGAGGAGCAGGTGCACACCGCCGTGGGCACCGGCCTCTTCGACTTCGGCCACCGCGACGGGGCCGCCGACCAGGCGCTCCTGCAACACCCGCTCGGCGTGACCGCGCTGCCCGACGGGTCCGTCGCCGTCAGCGACACGTACAACCACGCCCTGCGCCGCTACGACCCGGAGTCCGGCGAGGTCACCACCCTGGCCACCGATGTCCGCGAGCCCAGCGACGCGGTGCTGGTCGACGGCGACCTGGTCGTCGTCGAGTCGGCCCGCCATCGGCTGACCCGCCTCCGGCTGCCCGAGGAGGCGGTACGGGTCGCGGACCAGGCGCACCGCACCCAGCGCGCCGCCACCGAGATCGCCCCGGGCACCCTCCGCCTCGACGTGGTCTTCCAGGCGCCCGCGGGACAGAAGCTGGACACCCGCTACGGGCCCTCGACCCGGCTGCTGGTCTCCGCGACCCCGCCCGAGCTGCTGGCGGAGGGCTCCGGCGCGGGCACGGACCTCGGGCGCGATCTGGTCCTCGCGGACGGGGTCACCGAGGGCGTGCTGCATGTCTCCGCGATGGCGGCGTCCTGCGACGACGACCCGGCCAACGAGTACCCGGCCTGCCATGTGCACCAGCAGGACTGGGGGGTGCCGGTCCGCGTCACGGCGGCGGGCGAATCCCGGCTGGCGCTGGTGCTCGCCGGGATGGACGCGCAGGGCTGACGCGCCGGGCTACGCGCCGGGCGGGGCACCCCTGCGAGGGGCGCTCCGTCCGGCGAGCTGTCAGTGGTAGTTCTGCTGGTCGTCCTGGACGACGGTGGTGGTGGGCGGCACGACCATCCGGCGGCGGCGCGCGATGCTCATGTAGACGAACACCCCGACGAGGCCGACGAGCATCATGATCCAGCCGACCAGGTCCACGTTGACGGTGTCCAGCTTCCAGTCCGTGGCGAACGCCAGGATCGCGCCCCCACCGATCAGGAGAATGCATCCTCCGAGTCCCATGAATTCCGCCTCCTCGACCGCCCGGTGAATCCGGGCCGGTGTACGGGTCGCGTACCCGGCCCGGCAACAAGCATGTGCGCGGCGGCGGTTGGGCGGCGGTTCAGCCCGCGAGGAACGAGGCGAGAGCGTTCGCCAGCAGATACGGGTCGTCGGCGCCGCACAGCTCACGCGCGCTGTGCATGGAGAGGATCGCCACGCCGATGTCCACGGTCTGGATGCCGTGCCGGGCCGCGGTGATCGGGCCGATCGTGGTGCCGCAGGGCATCGCGTTGTTGGACACGAAGCTCTGCCACGGCACGCCCGCCTTCTCGCAGGCCGCGGCGAACACCGCGCGGCCGCTGCCGTCGGTGGCGTACCGCATGTTGACGTTGACCTTGAGGATCGGTCCGCCGTTGGCGACCGGGTGGTGCGTCGGGTCGTGCCGCTCCGCGTAGTTGGGGTGCACGGCGTGGCCGGTGTCGGAGGAGAGACAGACCGTGCCGGCGAAGGCGCGGGCGCGGTCCTCGTACGTGCCGCCGCGGGCGAACACCGAGCGCTCCAGCACCGATCCGAGCAGCGGCCCGTCGGCCCCGGTGTCGGACTGCGAGCCGTTCTCCTCGTGGTCGAAGGCGGCGAGCACCGGGATGTACGGGAGGTCGGCGTCGGGCCGCGCGGAGACGGCGGCCAGGGCGGCGGTCGCGGCGTGCACCGAGAGGAGGTTGTCCATCCGGGGCCCGGCCACCAGCTCCCGGTCCCGGCCCAGATAGGAGGGCGGCTCGATGGCGTGCGGCATCAGGTCCCAGCCCGTGACGTCCTCCGCGTCGACGCCCGCCTCCTCGGCGACGAAGCGGATCAGGTCGCCCTCCTCGACCTCGCCGAGCCCCCAGATCGGCTGCATGTGCTTCTGCCGGTCGAGCTTGAGCCCCTCGGTGTTCGCCGACCGGTCCAGGTGCACGGCCAGCTGCGGCACCCGCAGCAGCGCCCGGTCGATGTTGACCAGCCGGTGGGTGCCGTCCCGCAGCGAGATCCGCCCGGCCAGACCCAGATCCCGGTCGAGCCAGGTGTTCAGCAGGGTGCCGCCGTAGACCTCGACAGCGATCTGGCGCCAGCCGTGCGCCCCGGTGTCGGGCAGCGGCTTCACCCGGAGGTTGGGGGAGTCGGTGTGCGCCCCGGCGATCCGGAACGGGGTGTGCGCCTGCGCGCCCTCCGGCACGTACCAGGCGACGATCGCCCCGCCGCGCAGCACGTACTTCCCGCCGGCCGACGCGTCCCAGGCGGCGGTCTCCTCGACCTGCCGGAAGCCGGCCTCCTCCAGCAGCGCGGCGGCGTTCGCCACGGCGTGGTACGGGGACGGGCTGGCCGCCAGGAAGGACATCAGGTCATCGGTGTGCGCGCGGTCGAACCGGAGAGGGGAACTCATGTTCTTCACTGTAACGAGGACTCGCGGTCCGGTATCCGGTGACCGGACATCCGACACGACAGCGCCGCCGCCCGGAATCCTCCGGGCGGCGGCGCTGTCGACGGTGCGAGCGGGTCGGGCGAGGTCCTAGAACGCGGCCTCGTCCAGCTCCATCAGCGAGTTGTCGACCGACTCGGCGAGCGCGCGCTCGGTCGAGACGCCCGGCAGGACGTTGGCGGCGAAGAACTTCGCGGCGGCGATCTTGCCCTGGTAGAAGGCGACGTCCTTGGCGGCGGCGGTCGGCAGCTTCTCGGCGGCCACGGCCGCGCCCTTGAGCAGCAGGTAGCCGACGACGACATCGCCGGAGGCCATCAGCAGGCGGGTCGTGTTGAGGCCCACCTTGTAGATGTTCTTGACGTCCTCGCCGGTCGCGGTGAGGTCGGTGATCATCGTGCCGACGATCGCCTCCAGGTCCACGGCCGCCTTGGCGAGCGAGTCCAGCGCGGGGGCCAGCTCCTCGTTGCCCTGGTTGCCCGCGAGGAACTTCTTGATCTCCTCGGAGAGCGTGTTGAGCGAGGCGCCCTGGTCGCGGACGATCTTCCGGAAGAAGAAGTCCTGGCCCTGGATCGCCGTGGTGCCCTCGTAGAGGGTGTCGATCTTGGCGTCCCGGATGTACTGCTCGACCGGGTACTCCTGGAGGTAGCCGGAGCCGCCGAAGGTCTGGAGCGACTGCGCGAGCTGCTCGTAGGACTTCTCGGAGCCGTAGCCCTTCACGATCGGCAGCAGCAGGTCGTTGAGGCCGTTCAGCGCCTTGGCGTCCTCGCCCGCGGCCTCCTGCTCCTGGATCGCGTCCTGGACGGAGGCGGTGTACAGCACGAGGGAGCGCATGCCCTCGGCGTACGCCTTCTGCGTCATGAGCGAGCGGCGCACGTCGGGGTGGTGCGTGATGGTGACCTTGGGCGCCGTCTTGTCCATGAAGTTCGCCAGGTCCGGACCCTGGACGCGCTCCTTGGCGTACTCCAGGGCGTTCAGGTAGCCCGTGGAGAGGGCGGCGATGGCCTTCGTGCCGACCATCATCCGGGCGAACTCGATGATGCGGAACATCTGGCGGATGCCGTCGTGCTTGTCACCGATCAGCCAGCCCTTGGCGGGGTGCTGGTCGCCGAACGTCATCTCGCAGGTGTTGGAGGCCTTGAGGCCCATCTTGTGCTCGACGTTCGTCGCGTAGACGCCGTTGCGCTCGCCCAGCTCGCCGGTGGTCCAGTCGAAGTGGAACTTCGGGACCATGAAGAGCGAGAGGCCCTTGGTGCCGGGTCCGGCGCCCTCGGGGCGGGCCAGCACGTAGTGGATGATGTTCTCGGACATGTCGTGCTCGCCCGAGGTGATGAAGCGCTTCACACCCTCGATGTGCCAGGAGCCGTCGTCCTGCCGCACGGCCTTCGTCCGGCCGGCGCCGACGTCGGAGCCGGCGTCCGGCTCGGTCAGCACCATCGTCGAGCCCCACTGCTTCTCGACGGCGATCTCCGCGATCTTCTTCTGCTCCTCGTTGCCCTCGTCGAAGAGGATGCCGGCGAAGGCCGGGCCGGAGGAGTACATCCACACGGCCGGGTTCGCGCCGAGCAGCAGCTCCGCGTAGCCCCAGATCAGGGAGCGGGGCGAGGTGGTGCCGCCGATCTCCTCCGGGAGGCCCAGGCGCCAGTACTCGGAGTCCATGAAGGCCTGGTAAGACTTCTTGAAGCTCGCCGGGACCGGGGCGGTCTTGGTCTCGGGGTCGAAGACCGGCGGGTTGCGGTCGGCGTCGGCGTAGGAGTCGGCGAGCTCGTTCTCCGCGAGGCGGGTGAGCTCGTCCAGGATGCTCTTCGCGGTGTCGACGTCCATCTCAGCGAACGGACCGGTGCCGTACACCTTGTCGCGCCCGAGGACCTCGAAGAGGTTGAACTCGATGTCGCGGAGATTCGACTTGTAGTGCCCCATGGGAAGGCTCCGTAATCAATAGCAGTGGCGCACAGCGCCCCGGGGAGTGATGCGGGTCGGGCGACAGGCAGGCGTAGGTCTATCAGCTGACCTCTCCGATGATGCTACCCGTCAGTAATAAGGCGCAACCCCTCAAGCCGTAGATGTGTCCGATTACTCTTTGCGGCATGTACGGCTACGACCAGAACCCTGGTGCTCAGCAGCAGATGGGTCAGATGGGCCAGATGGGTCAGATGGGCGGCGGCTACGGGGAGCAGCCGCTGTATCCCGAACCGTCGCCGCCCTCCCTGGCCGACGCGGTCCGGGCCTTCACCACCGGCTCCCTCTCCGCCGAGGACTTCCAGCAGATCTTCGCCACGTCGAAGGTCTACTGCCCGCGCGGAGACAACCCCGGATTCCTGGCGCTGCACAACACGCAGCAGCCGGTGATCCCGATGTTCACCACGCTCAAGGAGTTGCGGCGGTACGCGGGCAAGGAGTCGAAGTACTTCGTGATCACCGGGGCCGAGGTGATCGACCTGCTGCCGACGGGCTACGGCTTCGTCCTGGACATGGAGGGCGATCACCGGATGGTCTTCGACGCCAAGGCGGTCGAGCAGATGGTCGACTTCGCGATGCGCCGTATGTACGGGTAGGAGTGCGGCTTTAGCAGGTCTCTGACCTGCGGTTTCGTTGTTCGGGCGAGGGTCCGTGCCAGGAGTGGCGCGGACCCTTTTCGCTGCCGGGACCGCCTCGGGTCCGCCGTCGGCGCCGGGTCGGGAATGCGCGACGCCTTGCAGGATGTTCATCATTCAACTAAATTGATTTCAGAACACTCGCCCGGAGGTGGCTTCCATGCCCGCAGTGACTGTCGACAACCCGCTGACCCTGCCCAAGGTCGCCGCTTCCGGCGATGCCACGGCCCGCCCCGTGCTCGCCGTCACGACCGCGCCGAGCGGGTTCGAGGGCGAGGGCTTCCCGGTGCGCCGCGCGTTCGCCGGGATCAACTACCGGCACCTCGACCCGTTCATCATGATGGACCAGATGGGTGAGGTGGAGTACGCCGCCGGCGAGCCGAAGGGCACGCCCTGGCACCCGCACCGCGGCTTCGAGACCGTCACGTACCTGATCGACGGGACCTTCATCCACCAGGACTCCAACGGTGGCGGCGGCACCATCGAGAACGGCGACACCCAGTGGATGACCGCCGGTTCGGGCCTGCTGCACATCGAGGCCCCGCCGGAGTCGCTCGTCATGTCCGGCGGGCTCTTCCACGGCCTCCAGCTCTGGGTGAACCTGCCCAAGGCCGACAAGATGATGAACCCGCGCTACCAGGACATCCGCGGCGGCGAGGTCCAGCTGCTGGCCTCCCCCGACGGCGGCGCGCTGCTCCGGGTCATCGCCGGTGAGCTCGACGGCCACGAGGGCCCCGGCATCACCCACACCCCGATCACGATGATCCACGCCACCGTCCGGCCCGGCGCCGAGGTGACCCTGCCCTGGCGCGAGGACTTCAACGGCCTCGCGTACGTCCTGGCCGGCCGCGGCACGGTCGGCGCGGAGCGCCGCCCCGTCACGATGGGCCAGACCGCGGTGTTCGGCGCCGGCGGCTCGCTGACCGTCCGCGCGGACGAGCGGCAGGACGGCAACACCCCGGACCTGGAGGTCGTCCTCCTCGGCGGCCGTCCGATCCGGGAGCCGATGGCGCACTACGGACCGTTCGTGATGAACAGTCAGGCCGAGCTGAAGCAGGCCTTCGAGGACTTCCAGGCCGGCCGGCTGGGCACGGTCCCGGCGGTCCACGGCATGTGATCCGCCCCGCCGCTCCTGCCGGGTGACGCTCCGTCACCCGTACGGGGGCGGCGGACGGGACAGCCGTGGCGCACCGTGATCGGGTGGGAGGGTGCCCGCACCCAAGCCCCTCCTGCCCGAGAGCGCCCGTCGCGCGGCCGCCTGGTGCGGAGTCGTCCTGCTCGTCGTGGGCGTCGCCGCCGTCGCGATCTGGCTGGTCGTCGCCCTCAAGACCGCGGTCACCCCGGTGCTGCTCGCCCTGCTCGGCACCGCGCTGCTGGGCCCCGTCCACCGCTGGCTCATCGCGCGTCGCCTCAACCGTTCGCTGGCCGCGGGCCTCACCTGCGCGGCCCTCGTCGCGGTGGTCGGCGGGGCCGGATACATCGTGGTCACCGCCCTCGTCGACTCCGGCGACCAGATCGTCGCCTCGCTGAAGGACGCCGGTCAGTGGGTCGTCGACCATCTGGACATCGCCGGGGCCACGGACGTCGACGACCTCGCCGACAATGCGAAGAACCTGGTCGAGAAGTTCGGGGCGAGCGCGGCGGGCGGGCTGCTCAGCGGCATCAGCCTGATCGGTTCGCTCGTGGCGACCAGCGTGCTGGCCCTGCTGCTGACCTTCTTCTTCCTCCGCGACTCGGACCGGGCTGTGAACCTGGCCCACTCGGTGGCCCCGCGCGGCACCGGCGACCTGGTGGAGGCCATGGGGCGCCGGGCGTTCGAGGCCGTCGAGGGCTTCATGCGCGGCACCACGTTCATCGCCCTGATCGACGCCGTGTGCATCACGGTGGGCCTGCTGATCCTGGATGTTCCGGGGGCGGTGGGGCTGGGCGCGCTGGTCTTCGTCGGCGCGTACATCCCGTACCTCGGGGCGTTCCTCTCCGGCGCGGTGGCGGTGCTGGTCGCGCTGGCCGACCGGGGGTTCGTGATCGCCCTGTGGACGCTGGGGGTGGTGCTCGCGGTCCAGGTGCTGGAGGGCCATGTGCTCCAGCCGATGATCCAGAGCCGTACGGTCCAGATGCACCCCGCCATGATCATGATCGCGCTGACGGCGGGCGCGAGCGTGGCGGGCCTCCTCGGCATGCTGCTGGCCGTGCCCCTGTGCGCGGCGGCCTTCGGCGTCCTGGGCGAGCTGCGCAACGGATTCGGATCACCTTCGGGACCGCCACCGTCCGGCGACGACCCGGGTGGCAGCCACCCCAGCCCGCCCGGCGGTGCCCCCAGCCCGTCCGGCGTTTGAGGACGGAACCTCGTTACGGGGTGGGCCCCGCGCGTCCGTAGGCACCCGCACCACCCGGACCTCACGACCCCGGCCCACCCCCTTCGTACAGCTCGAACCAGATCGACTTGCCCTCCCCCCGCGGATCCACCCCCCACGCGTCCGCCAGCATCTCCATCAGCACCAGCCCCCGCCCACTGGACGCCATCTCGCCCGGCCGCCGTTTGTGCGGCAGTTCGTCACTGGCGTCGGCGACCTCGACCCGCAGCCGCCGCTCCCCCCGCTCACCGGAGACCTCCGCCACCATCAGCGCGTCCCCGTCCGTGTGGACGAGCACGTTGGTGGCCATCTCGGAGACCATCAGGACCGCCGAGTCGACCTGCTCCGGATCGCTCCAGTCGTGCAGCAGCTCGCGCACGAGCTGCCGGCCGACCGAGATCCGCTCGGGCTCGGCCTGCGCGATGGTCAGGACGCTGCGGCGCGGCGGCGCCTCCCGGGCGAGGGTGCTCTCGCGGCGCAGGACCAGGACCGCGATGTCGTCCTCCCGCCGGTCCGCGAGCGGCCCCGTCGTGTAGTGCGAGGTCGGCCCGTGCACGGCCTGGACCAGGGCGTCGGCCAGCTGCTCCAGGTCCTCGACGGGCTCTTCCAGGACGGGGCGCAGCCGGGACCAGCCGGTGGCCATGTCGTGCCCGCCGGTCTCGATGAGGCCGTCCGTGCACAGCATGATCGTCTCGCCGGGTTCGAGGACCACCCGGGTGGTGGGGTAGTCGGAGTCCGTCTCGATCCCGAGCGGCAGCCCGCCGGCCGTCTGCCGGATCACCGCGGTCCCGTCGGCGCCGATCACCACCGGGTCGGGGTGGCCCGCACGGGCGATGTCCAGGGTTCCGGCCTCCGGGTCCACCTCCGCGTACAGGCAGGTCGCGAAGCGCGGCGCGGCCGGCTCCGCGTCGCCCTCCACACTCTCGTACGCGTCGGTGAGCCCGGACAGGAAGCGCGAGGCCCGGGAGAGCACCGCGTCCGGGCGGTGCCCCTCGGAGGCGTAGGCGCGCAGGGCGATACGGAGCTGGCCCATCAGCCCGGCGGCCCGCACATCGTGGCCCTGGACGTCGCCGATGACCAGGGCGATCCGGCCGTTGGGCAGCGGGATCATGTCGTACCAGTCGCCGCCGACCTGGAGCCCGCCGCCGGTCGGCACGTACCGCGCGGCCACCGTCATACCGGGGATGTCCGGGCCCAGGGTCGGCATCATCGAGCGCTGGAGCCCGAGCGACAGCTCGCGTTCGGTCTCGGCCACCCCGGCGCGGGCCAGCGCCTGGGCGAGCATCCGGGCGACCGTCGAGAGCACCGCGCGCTCGTCCGGCGAGAACCCCACCGGATGCCGGAACCCGGCCATCCAGGCGCCCATCGTGCGGCCGGAGGACACCAGGGGCAGGAACGCCCAGGACTGCCGCCCGAAGCGCCGGGCGAGCGGCCAGGTGGCCGGGTAGCGGCGGCGGTACTCCTCGGGGGAGGGGAGGTAGATCGCGCGGCCGGTGCGGACGACCTCGGCGGCCGGGTAGTCGGTCTCCAGCGGCATGTCCGTGAAGGGCTCCTCGTCCCCCATGGTGTGCCCGTGGTGCCCGATGATCGTCAGCCGCTCCCCGGCGGAGCCGAAGACCGCGAGGCCGTCCGGGGAGAAGCCGGGCATGGACAGCGATCCGGCGACCCGCAGCACCTCCGCGGTGGACCGGGCCTCGGCCAGCGCGCGCCCGGCGTCCAGCAGGAACGCCTCCCGGGATCGCCGCCAGTCCCCGGTGATCGGCGTGTGGGCGGAGTCGGTGGAGCCGGGCTGTGGCTCGGCGACCTCCTGGAGCGTGCCGATGAGGACGTAGTTCCCGGCCTCCCGGTCCGGCGGGACGACCGGCTTGGAGCGGCTGCGCACGGTACGGAGGACGTGCCCGCGCTCGTCCACGATCCGCAGCCGCGCCTCGGCGAGGGTGCCCTCGGTGACCGCGAGGTTCACCACCCCGTAGATCTCGTTCCAGTCGACCGGGTGGAAGCGGGAGCGCACCGCGGCTTCCCGGTAGCTGCCGGGCTCGGGCGGCAGGCCGAGGAGCCGGGCCGCCTCCGCGTCGAGCGTGACCGTGCCGGCTGCGTTGTCCCAGCGCCACAGGCCCGTCGCGATCGCGGCCAGGACTTCCTCGGTGCGCATTGCCCCACTTTAGGAAGGTCTCCTCGGCGGACGCCACCGAGGAGCCGCCGGCTGCTCCGGTGGCCGGCGGGTGCGGCCGCGCGAAGGGAAATGAAGAGGCCCGGCCCCGGGCGGTAGCCTGGGGAGGCTCAATCCACACCTAACCGCGAAGACTGGATGAACGACGATGCATCGGTACAGGTCCCACACCTGCGGCGAGCTCCGCGCCTCTGACGTCGGCACCGACGTCCGGCTGAGCGGCTGGCTGCACAATCGCCGAGACCTGGGTGGCATCCTCTTCATCGATCTGCGCGACCACTACGGTCTGGTGCAGCTCGTCGCCCGCCCCGGCACGCCCGGCAACGAGGCGCTGGCGAAGCTCACCAAGGAGACCGTCGTCCGGATCGACGGCAAGGTGTCCGCGCGCGGAGCCGACAACGTCAACCCGGAGCTGCCGACCGGTGAGATCGAGATCGAGGTCACCGAGGTCGAGGTGCTCGGCGAGGCCGGTCCGCTGCCCTTCACGATCAACACCGAGGACGGCGTCAACGAGGAGCGGCGCCTGGAGTACCGCTTCCTCGACCTGCGCCGCGAGCGCATGCACCGCAACATCATGCTGCGCTCGGCCGTGATCGCCTCCATCCGCTCCAAGATGGTGGCCCTCGGCTTCAACGAGATGGCGACCCCGATCCTCACCGCGACCTCCCCCGAGGGCGCCCGTGACTTCGTCGTCCCGTCCCGGCTGAACCCCGGCAAGTTCTACGCGCTGCCGCAGGCCCCGCAGCAGTTCAAGCAGCTGCTGATGATCTCGGGCTTCGACCGCTACTTCCAGATCGCGCCCTGCTTCCGCGACGAGGACGCCCGCGCGGACCGTTCGCCGGGCGAGTTCTACCAGCTCGACGTCGAGATGTCCTTCGTCGAGCAGGAGGACGTCTTCCAGCCGATCGAGAAGCTGATGACCGAGCTCTTCACCGAGTTCGGCAACGGCCGCGAGGTCACCTCGCCGTTCCCGCGCATCCCGTTCCGCGAGTCGATGCTGAAGTACGGCAACGACAAGCCGGACCTGCGCGCCAAGCTGGAACTCGTCGACATCTCGGACGTCTTCGCCGACTCCGGGTTCAAGGCGTTCGCCGGCAAGCACGTCCGCGCGCTGCCGGTCCCGGACACCGCGGGCCAGTCCCGGAAGTTCTTCGACGGCCTCGGTGAGTACGCCGTCGAGCACGGCGCCAAGGGCCTGGCCTGGGTGCGGGTGGGCGAGGACGGCACGCTGGCCGGTCCGATCGCCAAGTTCCTCACCGAGACCGACGTCAAGACGCTCACCGAGCGCCTCTCGCTGGTCCCGGGCCACGCGGTCTTCTTCGGCGCGGGCGAGTTCGACGAGGTCTCCAAGATCATGTCGGCCGTCCGGGTCGAGGCCGCCAAGCGCGCCGGCCACTTCGAGGAGGGCGTCTTCCGGTTCTGCTGGATCGTCGACTTCCCGATGTACGAGAAGGACGAGGAGACCGGCAAGATCGACTTCTCGCACAACCCCTTCTCCATGCCCCAGGGCGGCCTGGCCGACCTGGAGGAGAAGGACCCGCTGGACATCTTGGCCTGGCAGTACGACATCGTCTGCAACGGCATCGAGCTGTCCTCGGGCGCCATCCGTAACCACGAGCCCGAGCTGATGCTCAAGGCCTTCGAGATCGCCGGGTACGACCGCGAGACCGTCGAGCACGAGTTCGCGGGCATGCTGCGCGCGTTCCGTCTCGGCGCCCCGCCGCACGGTGGCATCGCCCCGGGCGTCGACCGCATCGTCATGCTGCTCGCCGACGAGCCCAACATCCGCGAGACGATCGCCTTCCCGCTCAACGGCAACGCCCAGGACCTGATGATGGGCGCCCCGACCGAGCTGGACGAGACGCGGCTGCGCGAGCTGAACATCCAGCTGCGCAAGCCGGTCGCCGCGAAGGGCGCTTCGGAGAAGCCCGCCGCGGAGAAGTAGTCCGCGCCGGACCTGCGGTCCGTACGGTCCCGCTCTGCGGATGTTTCACGTGAAACAGCCCCCGATCACCCGATCGGGGGCTGTTTCGTTGCACCCGGCCGGGAGCCGACGGCGGTAGGGCGACGCGGTACAGCCGGATGGCCCCGGTTCGGATTCGGCCGGGCCGGGCCCGGCAAAGACTGGCACCGAGACACCCCTCTCGCACCCCGCCTCGCGCCGTCCGCCGCCACCCGAGGAGCCCGCCACCGTGTCCGTCCCGCGCCGCCCGCCCGCCCTGCTCGCCGCACCGCTCCTCGCCCTGGCCCTGCTGCTCACCGGCTGCGCCTCCGACGCCGCACCCGCGAAGGCCCCCGAAGGCGTCCCGGGGCAGGGCGCCGCGGGCCCGCAGTCCGACGCCGCGTCCGCGCTCCGGACCTCGCCCACCGCCGCGCCCACCCCCGCCCCGGCCGAGATCCCGGACCTGGGACCGCAGACCCGCGCGGCGATCCCCGCCGAGGCCCGTCAGGCGTTCGTGGTGACCGGCGAGGGGGCCGACTCCAACCAGTCCAGCGCGGTCCTCTACAGCCGCGAGGACCCTGCGAAGGGCTGGCAGCCGGTCGCGGGCCCCTGGCCGGCGCACAACGGCATGGAGGGCTGGACCGACCACCATGTGGCGGGCGACCTGAGGTCCCCCACGGGCGTCTACACCCTCACCGACGCCGGCGGCCGGCTCCCCGACCCGGGAGCCCTGCTCCCGTACGACGAACACCCCCGGTTCGCGGTGGACGGCGAGGGCTTCTTCGGAGAACCGCTGGAGGGCTCCTTCGACTACGTCGTCGCGATCAACTACAACCGCACGGAGGGCGTCAGCCCCCTGGACCGCACCCGCCCGCTCGGCCTCGAACGCGGCGGCGGCATCTGGATCCACGTCGACCACGGCGGCCCGACACAGGGCTGCGTCTCCATCCCGGAGGAGCTCATGGAAGAACTCCTGCGCACCCTGGACCCGGCGATGAACCCGGTGATCGTGATGGGGGACGCGGAGACGCTGGGGCGGTGATGGGGCGGACGGGCGAGGGATCGTGCCCGTAGGCTGAAGGCCTTCCCTACTGACAAGTGACCCGGTGACCCAGTGCAGGAGGAGGTCGTGGTGAGCGTGGTCGAGGATGGTGTCCTGACGCAGGAAATCTTCGAGGACCTGGCCCGTCACGCCATACGCGCCGAGGAGGCGCTGCGGCTAGAGTTTGTGAACGGGAAACTGGGGGTCAAGGCCGTGCCGGACGGGGACCACGGGCGGATCATCGCCTGGCTGACGCAGATCTGCATGCAGTCGGATCCGAGCAGGTGGCTCTTCGGCGAGCAAGGCCTGCGTATCGAGTCCTACCGCAAGGGCAACGCCCGTCCCGACGCCACTCTCGCTCCGATCGACACCTTCGTCGGCCAAGGCGAATGGGCCACCCCCGACGGCGTCCTCATGGTCGTCGAGGTCACCTCGTACGACGAGGACACCGACCGGCGCGACCGCGTCGAGAAGCCGCGCGCGTACGCCGAGACTGGTATCCCCGTCTACCTGCTGATCGACCGGGACACCTGCGAGGTCAAGGTCCACTCGCAGCCCGACGGCGTGCGGTACGAGCAGGTCGTGACGGTGCCGTACGGCAAGACCGTCACACTCCCCGACCCGGTCGGGATCGAGCTGGACACCGAGCCGCTCAAGAACTGGACGCGCTGACCGACGCCGTATGCGAGGAGCCCGGGACCGTTGTTCGCGGTCCCGGGCTCCTGACGTACGTACGGCGGTGGCTACGCCGGCTTCTCCTCCAGGCGCGGGAACAGCACCGCGCCCTTCGTCACCGTCGCGCCCGCGGGCAGGATGCCCCACGTGCCCGCGTCCTGGACCCTCTGGTCGGCCAGCGCGCCCAGGGACTCCTCGGCGCCCAGCGACTCCCACAGGCTCTGCGAGGTCTCCGGCATCACGGCGTTCAGCAGGACCGCGACCCCGCGCAGCGCCTCGGCGGCCGTGTACAGGATGGTCGCGAGGCGGGCCTGGCCCTCGGGAGTGGTGTCCTTGGCCACCTTCCACGGCTCCTGCTCCGTGATGTAGCCGTTGACCTGCTTCACGAAGTCGAAGACCGCCAGGATGCCGGACTGGAAGTCCAGCTCCTCGCCGATCTTCCGGTCGGCGGTCGCGACGGCCTTCGCCAGGCCCTCCTGCACGGCCCGCTCGGCGTCGCCGACGGCCGTGGCCTCCGGCAGCGCGCCGCCGAAGTACTTGCCGACCATCGCCGCCACGCGCGAGGCGAGGTTGCCGTAGTCGTTGGCCAGCTCGGAGGTGTAGCGGGCGGTGAAGTCCTCCCAGGAGAACGACCCGTCGCTGCCGTACGCGATGGCCCGCAGGAAGTACCAGCGGTACGCGTCCACGCCGAAGTGCGAGGTCAGGTCCTGCGGCTTGATGCCGGTCAGGTTGGACTTCGACATCTTCTCGCCGCCGACCATCAGCCAGCCGTTGGCGACGACCTTGCCGGGAAGCGGCAGGCCCTGCGCCATCAGCATCGCGGGCCAGATCACCGAGTGGAAGCGGAGGATGTCCTTGCCGATCAGGTGCACGTTCGCCGGGAACGTACCGTCGAACTTCTCCTGGTTGGCGCCGTAGCCGACCGCCGTCGCGTAGTTGAGCAGCGCGTCGATCCAGACGTAGATGACGTGCTTGTCGTCCCACGGCACCGGGACGCCCCAGTCGAAGGTCGAGCGCGAGATCGACAGGTCCTGGAGGCCCTGCTCGACGAAGTTCACGACCTCGTTGCGCGCCGACTCGGGCTGGATGAAGTCCGGGTTCGCCGCGTAGAACTCCAGAAGCTTCGGGCCGTACTCGCTGAGCTTGAAGAAGTAGTTCTCCTCCTTGAGGAGCTCCACCGGCTTCTTGTGGATCGGGCACAGCTTCTGCCCGGCGAACTCGCCCTCGCCGTCGATCAGATCGCCGGGGAGCTTGTACTCCTCGCAGCCCACGCAGTACGGGCCCTCGTATCCGCCCTTGTAGATCTCGCCCTTGTCGTACAGGTCCTGCACGAACTCCTGCACACGGTCGGTGTGCCGCTTCTCCGTCGTCCGGATGAAGTCGTCGTTGGCGATGTTCAGATGCTCCCAGAGGGGCTTCCACGCCTCCTCGACGAGCTTGTCCGCCCAAGCCTGCGGAGTCACGTTGTTCGCCTCGGCCGTGCGCATGATCTTCTGACCGTGCTCGTCCGTGCCGGTGAGGTACCACACCTTCTCGCCGCGCTGGCGGTGCCAGCGCGTGAGCACGTCGCCTGCGACGGTCGTGTAGGCGTGGCCCAGGTGAGGAGCGTCGTTGACGTAGTAAATGGGGGTCGAGACGTAGTACGCCGTCGCCCCCTGCTTCTCGGATCCAGTGGCCGCCATGGTCGAAATCCTAACGGTCCGTTGAAGATCCACTCACATCGATAAACGGGGGCCGCGCGCGTAGGCGGAGCGAAGCCCTCCGGTGGAGAGCTTTGCGAAACATCCGTTCCCGTAATGGTTCCCGTAGGAAAGTCGCATCCTGGGAGGGAGCGGACAAGCGTGCACGAGGCAGGGGACATCACCATGCGGGTTCTGGTCGCCGAGGACGAGGAGATCCTCGCGGAGCTGGTCGCCACCGGACTGCGCCGGGCCGGTTTCGCGGTCGACACGGTGTACAGCGGCGACGCGGCCCTCGCCTACCTCGGCCTGCACGACTACGACGTCGTCGTGCTCGACCGGGACCTCCCCCGGGTGCACGGCGACGACGTGGCCCGCCGCCTGGTCGCCTCCGGCTCCCGCACCCGGATCCTGATGCTTACCGCCTCCGGCGCGATGGAGGACCGGGTCGCCGGGCTCGACCTGGGGGCCGACGACTACGTCAGCAAGCCGTTCGAGTTCCCCGAGCTGGTCTCCCGGGTACGCGCCCTGCGCCGGCGCAGCGCCAGACCCGTACCGCCGCAGCTGGAGCGGCACGGCATCCGGCTCGACACCGTACGGCGCTCGGCGCTCCGCGACGGCCGGGACCTGGACCTCTCGCCGAAGGAGTTCACCGTGCTGCAACTGCTCCTGGAGGCCGACGGCGGCACGGTCAGCGCGGAAGAGCTGCTGGAGCGGGCCTGGGACGCCAACGCCGACCCGTTCACGGGGGCCGTACGCGTCTGTATGAGCAAGCTCCGCGCCAAACTCGGCGAGCCCGCGCTGATCCGCACCGTGCAGGGCGTCGGGTACGCCCTGTGAAGCGGACGGACCTGCTGCGCCGGCTGGTGGACGCCTCGAAGCTGCCGCACTCGACGATCCGGACCCGTATCGCCCTCGTGTACGGCGGTGTCTTCCTGGTGCTCGGCACCGCCCTGCTGGCCACCGTCAACCTGGCCTCCCGCGCCGGTACGGAGACCGACGCGCGGGCCATCGCCTCCTCGGCGGACACCGGCCCGCCCGGATACGTCGTCCACCCGCCCGGATACGCGGTGAACGGTCCCGTCATCACCCGTAGCTCCGCCGGATCGCCGACCGTCTACGAGATCACCGACCATGTCAGCGACGCGGCTGGCAAACAGCTCATGAACTGGTCGTTCGCCGCGCTGCTCGTGATGACGGCGGGCGCGGTCGGAGTGGGCTGGTGGATAGCGGGCCGGGTGCTGCGGCCGGTCCACGCGATGACCGCGAAGGCCCGCAGGCTCTCCGAGCGGACCCTGCACGAACGGATCGCGTCCAGCGGCCCCGACGACGAGCTGAAGGAGCTGGGCGAGACCCTGGACGCGCTGCTGGGCCGCCTGGAGAAGGCGTTCGACAGCCAGCGCAGGTTCATCGCGAACGCCTCGCACGAGCTGCGGACCCCGCTGGCCACCCAGCGCGCCGCGATCCAGATCGGCCTGGACGACCCGTCCCCCGAGGACCTCGTCCGCACCCGGCAGACCCTGCTGGACACCAACCGGCGCAGCGAGCGGCTCATCGAGGGGCTGCTCGTGCTGGCCCGCAGCGAACGAGGGCTGGCCACGGACGAGCGCGAGTCGGTCCGCCTCGACCACGTGGTCAAGGAGGAGACGGGCCGGCATCCGGCGGTACGCGGCACGATCGGCGGCCCGGCGGGCCGGACGACGGACGGCGGGCCGGTGGTGACGGTGACGGCGACCGCCTGTTCCGTGCGCGGCAACCGGCTGCTGCTCGCCCAGCTGGTGGCGAACCTGCTGGCCAACGCGGTCACCTACAACGTGCCGGGCGGCTCGGTGGAGGTCTCGTTGAGCGGAGAGGGGGCCCTGCTGGTGCGCAACACCGGACCGGTGGTCTCCGAGGCCGATATCGCGGGGTTCTTCGAGCCGTTCCGGCGGGGCGAGGGCCGGGACCGGATGGGCCCGGGGTCGGGGCTCGGTCTGTCGATCGTCCGGTCGATCGCGGTGGCCCACGGCGGAACGGTCACGGCGAGACCGGGCCCGGAGGGCGGTGGTCTCGCCGTGACCGTACGACTGCCGGTCGATCAGCCCTCGGAGCCGGCCGCGCGCGCGGCGGTCCAGGCCGGCAGCCCGGCGAGGATCTCCCGGTAGAGCTCGGCGTCCGCGATCTCGCGGGGCGCCGGGCCGGCGTGGAAGAAGCCGGCGTTCGGGGCGTCGAGCTTCCGCAGGAAGTCGAAGCCCTTCGCGTCCTGCTCGCCGAAGGCGACGAACTGGAAGAACAGCGGCAGCCGCGCCGCCTCCGTGAGGGCCTGCCGGGCGGCCTGCTTGGCGTCCGGCGGGCCGTCCGTCTGGAAGACCACGAGAGCCGGACCGGTGGCCTCTGTCTTCTCGTAGTGCGCGACGATCTCCTCGACCGCGCGGTGGTAGTGCGTCCGGCCCAGCCGGCCGAGGCCCGCGTGCAGCTCGTCGACGCGGCCCTCGTGGCCGGAGAGCTCGATGGATCCGGTGCCGTCGATGTCGGTCGAGAAGAAGACGACCGGCACGGTGGCGGCCTCGTCCAGGTGCGCGGCGAGCGCGAGCGTCCGGTCGCCCAGGTGCTGGGCGCTGCCGTCCTTGTAGAACGGCCGCATCGAGCCGGAGCGGTCGAGCACCAGGTAGACGCGGGCGCGGAGCCCGGTCAGCCCGTGCGCCTTGAGCGCCGCCTGCGCCGCCTTGTACGGGGCGACGAGCTGCGGAGCCTGCGACTTGACCCGCGCGAGGGTGGTGGCGGGCTTGCCGGCGGCGGGCTCCGGTGCGGTGGGCGCCACCGGGGCTTCCTCGGCGGCGGCCGGCTCCGGTGCGGTGGGGGCCGCGGGGGTCTCTTCCACGACCGCCGGGGCCACCGGGGCCTCTGTGACGGCCGGTGCCGCCGGTGCCGCTGAGGCTTCGGGGGCCTTGGGGGCCTCCGGGGCTTCAGCGGTCTCAGGGGCCTCAGCGGCCTTGGGGGTCTCCGAGGTGGCCTGAGGCGCCTCGGGGGCGGCCTCAGGGGCGGGCTCGGGAGCCGTCTCCGGGGCCTCCGCCGCTGCCGGTGCGGCCTCCGCTGCCGGCTCCGGCTTGGTCTCCGGCTCCTGTGCGGCCTCCGGCTCCGGGGCCTCGTCGAGGTCGAGGTCGATCGTGATCGGCTCCGGGGCCGCTACGGGCTCCTCGGCCTTGACCGGCTCTTCGGCGGCCACGGGCTCTTCGACGGCCTCCGGCTTCTCGGCGGCCACCGGCTCTTCGAGGGCCACCGGCTCCGGCTCCGGCTCCGCGGGCTTCTCCGCCTTCGGGGTCTCCTCCGGGGCCGAGGCCTGCGCGGGGACGGTCGGCGACGGCTTGGCGGCGGCGGCCGCCTTGTCGAAGGCCTCCGCCACCAGGTCGGTGGCCTTCGCACCGTCACGCTCCGTGGAGTCGCCGGAGTCCGTGGAGCCGGCGGCGGTGGAGGCGGTGGACGTGGCCGTGGACGCGGACGCCGTGGACGGTGCGTCGGCGGAGGACGGGGCGGAGGACGAGGGCGAGGCGGGGGCCGGGATCGACGCCTTCGGCTCCGCAGCGGGCTCGGCCGCCGAAGTGGTCTCCGGCTCCGTCTCCTTGGGCTGAGTGCGCTCGGCCTGGGGCGGGACGGTGGCCGTGGTCGGCTCGTCCTGCTCCGTGCGGCCGAACACCTTACGCAGCAAGCTCCGAATGCCCATGGGCGAGGCCTTTCGCATGAGTTGGGTGCGGGGAATGTCCGCCCTGGGTGAATTCATCCCTGGCCAGGACCGGATACGTAAGGTTAGCGGCCGGATCCGGCCGTTCGCCGGTGCGGCCCACCCCTGCGTCAACCGAGCCGAAACCGTTCCCGGACCGAGTCCGCGACCGTGTCCGCCGTCGGCCCTCAAGGGCACAGCGGTGGCCCGGACTTCACCCGCCGTTCACCGGGAGTCCCTCGGACCGCGTGGAGGCGCACCTACCGTCACGCACGACACCAGACGGAGGGAATCCACGTGCGCAACCTGCTGCCGTTCATCAGCTCGCATCCCGGTGGGCGTTCCGCGCTGACCTGCCGCTTCCGCTGCGGGGACGCCTGCTTCAAGGAGACGCCCAACAACAGCGACAACGAGTACGCCGGCGACATCATCGCCGGTGCCGTGTCGCGCCGCTCGATGATGCGCGCCGCCGCCGTGGTCACCGTCGCCACCGCCGCCGGGGCCGCCGCGCTGACCGGTCCGAGCGCCCCGCAGGCCGAGGCCGCCGCACTGGCCGGGCACGGAAACAAACCGGGCCACCCCCACAAACCGGCCCCGTCCGGGGCGCGTGGCCTGCGGTTCTCGCCGGTCGCGCCCAACAAGGACGACAAGGTCACGATCCCCGACGGGTACGCCCAGAACGTGGTGATCCGCTGGGGCGAGCCGATCCTGCGCGGCGCGCCCGCCTTCAACCCGGACAAGCAGACGGCGAAGGCGCAGGCGGGCCAGTTCGGCTACAACAACGACTTCCTCTCCCTGCTCCCGCTGCGCGGCGAGCGCGGGCGGCAGGTGATGGTCGCGAACCATGAGTACACGGACGAGATCCTCATGTTCCGCGGCTACGATCCGGCCAACCCGACCCGCGAACAGGTGGAGATCGCCTGGGCGGCGCACGGACTCTCCGTGGTCGTCGTCCAGGAGGAGAACCGCACCGGCAAGCTGGGCCCGGTCAACCGGCACCCGCTGAACCGCCGGCTGACCGCGACGAGCGAGTTCCGTGTGACGGGCCCCGCCGCGGGCAGCCCGCTGCTGCGGACGTCCGCCGACCGCACGGGCCGCAAGGTGCTGGGCACCCTCAACAACTGTGCGGGCGGCACCACTCCGTGGGGCACCACGCTGCACGGCGAGGAGAACTTCAATCAGTACTTCGCCAACGGCAACACCGACATGCACAAGCGGTACGGGATCGGCACCGGCGCCACCGAGCGCAAGTGGGAGCGGTTCGACCGGCGGTTCGACCTGGCGAAGGAGCCCAACGAGGCCAACCGCTTCGGCTGGGTCGTCGAACTCGACCCGTACGACCCGGACTCCACCCCGCGCAAGCGGACCGCGCTGGGCCGGTTCAAGCACGAGGCGGCGCAGCCCCGGCTCACCTCCGACGGCCGTCCGGTCGTCTACATGGGCGACGACGAGAAGTTCGACTACCTCTACAAGTTCGTCTCCAGCAAGCGGATGAAGAAGGGCAACTCGCGGGCCGCGCGCGAGCACAACCTGACGCTGCTGGACGAGGGCACGCTGTACGTCGCCAAGTTGACGGGGGACTCGCCGGTCACCGAGATCGACGGCACCGGAAAGCTTCCGGTGGACGGGGAGTTCGACGGCAGCGGCGTCTGGATCCCGCTGGCCACCGGCACCACCTCGCACGTACCGGGCATGACCGCCGACGAGGTGTACGTCTACACGCGGCTCGCCGGTGACAAGGTCGGCGCGACCAAGATGGACCGCCCCGAGGACGTCGAGCCCTCGCCGCGCACCGGCCGGGTCTATGTGGCCCTCACCAACAACTCGGACCGCGGCAAGGAGGGCAAGGCCGGAGCGGACGAGGCGAACCCGCGCAACGGCAACAAGCACGGTCAGATCCTGGAGCTCGCGGAGAACTGGGACGACCCGGTGGGCGACGGCTTCGCCTGGCGGCTGTTCCTCGTGGCGGGCGACCCGGAGGACCCGTCGACGTACTTCTCCGGCTTCCCCAAGGAGAAGGTCAGCCCCATCTCCTGCCCGGACAACGTGGCGTTCGACGCCCACGGCAACCTGTGGATCTCCACGGACGGCAACGCGCTCGGCTCGCACGACGGGCTGTTCGGCGTGGCGACCCACGGTGACCGGCGCGGTGAACTGAAGCAGTTCCTGACCGTCCCGGCCGGGGCGGAGACCTGTGGCCCGGTCATCCAGGACCGCCGTGTCCTGGTCGCGGTCCAGCACCCGGGCGAGATCGACGGGGCTTCCGTGGAGAAGCCGGCGAGCGTCTGGCCCGACGGACCGGGCAAGATCGTCCGTCCCTCGGTCGTCGCCGTCTGGCGCAAGGACGGGCGCGACATCGGCGTGTGAGGTCTGGCGTGTGAGGTTCGGCGTACGAGTCCGGCGTACGAGTCCGGCGTACGAGGTCGGCGGGCGGGAGCCCTTATTGCCTCCCGCCCGCCGACCGGTCCGCATTACAGTCGGACCCATGGTTTCCGGTGACGCACCACAGGCGGAGGGAAGCGTCCGGGTCGACGTGTGGATCTGGTCGGTCCGGCTGACGAAGACCCGGGCCCAGGCGGCCGCCGCCTGCCGGGCAGGGCATGTGAAGGTCGGCGGCGAGCGGGCCAAGCCCGCACAGGCCGTACGCGTCGGCGACGAGGTGCGGCTCCGGCACGCGGGGCGGGACCGGGTGGTCGTCGTCTCGAAGATCGTGAAGAAGCGGGTCGGCCCGCCGGTGGCCGTGGAGTGCTTCGTCGACAACAGCCCGCCCCCGCCGCCCCGCGAGCTCGCGATCCAGGTTCCCGTAAGGGACCGGGGCACGGGCCGTCCGACCAAGCGCGACCGCCGGGAGATGGAACGACTTCAGGGCCGCCCGCCGGAGAACTGACGCCGCGCCGTCCGGTGTTTCACGTGAAACACCGGACGGCCGCCGTGATCCTGCTCCAGGCCTTGGAGCCCTCGACCCCGGTCAGCTCTGGTAGCCCTCCACCTCGTCGGCGGGGCGGACTTTCGCCGTCGACGGGTCCTCGCCGTACTCGCTGAGCGCCCGCCGCCGGCGCAGCAGATCCCAGCACTGGTCGAGCTGGACCTCCACGGCCCGCAGCCGGGCTTTCTCGTCCGTGGACAGGCCCATCTTCGCCACGGAGCGGTCGCGCAGGTCGCGCTCCTCGGAGACCAGCTCGTCGATGTTCTCGAAGATGTCTCGGTCGGCCATGACGCCTCTTTCGGGTCGCACGCCTCTCAGGGCCTGTCGTCAAACTGCCGTCTGCCGGGCGACGCCTGGCACGCACGCTCGGGCGCTCGGTGGCGGTCGTCGCCCGGTGACGGCCACGGATCCCACTCTCACCCGGCCACCGCCTCATCGCACGTCGGCCGGGGACGTCCTGTTCCGCAGGAGCACCCGGGCCGACACCGCCCCCACGAGCAGGACCGCACCGACCGCCAGCACCACCCACACCGTGGTCCGCAGCGAGTCGGTCAGGGCGTCGAACACGGCGGCGGCCGCGTCCCGGTCGCCGCCCGGCACCTCGTCCAGCACCCGGCTCCGGCCGACCGCGACCAGCACCCGGAGCACGAGTGCGCCGAGCAGGAACCCGGCGCCCACGACCGCGGTGGCCCACAACCCGGCCCGCAGTCCGCGCCGTACGGTCGCGGTGCCCACCACCAGGACGAGCAGGACCAGGGTGGCGACCGCCGGCCAGATGCTGCAGTAGCGAAGCCACCGGAACGAGTTCCTGAGGTCGTCGGCCTGACCGGGGCCGAGCACGGTGATCTCCGTCCGCTCGACCGGGATCTGATCCGCGAACGGCACCCCGTCGCGGACCAGGTCCTGTTTGACCTGGTCGATCACCGGGGCCAGATCGATCGTCACGGCCTCTCCGCTGTCGCCGTCCAAGGCGGCCGCCACCGCCTGGTGCGCGGCCCGGTTGGCGGTGTCCCAGGCACGCTGGAAGGCCTCGGTGCTGGTGAAGGAGCGCACGGACTCGTGCAGGAACTCCCGGACCGTGTCCTGGAGCGGGCCGAGATCGATCTGCCGCATCGCCTCCTCGGTGACCAGGTCCGCGACGGTGGTCCGCACCGCCGGGTCCGAGGCGAGCGGGGAGACGGCGGCGACGTATCGGTCGGTGTCGTCGATCTCCAGGTCGACCCAGGCCGAGAGCGCGCCGAACGGCACGAGGACGGCGAGCAGGACGAGCAGGAGCGCCGAGAAGGCCGCCGAGGCCGCCGAGATCGCCGAGGGAGAGGTCCGCACTCCTCCAGGGAATCCCGTACGGAGCCGGGCCGCTCCGGGCCGTACGCCATTCGAGTTGCCGGGTCGCGCGGTCGGGTGTGCTCTGGAGGAACGGGGGCGTGCGACGGGGGCGACGGAAGGAGCTGTCCGTGATGGCCACACACGCAGCCATGCCCGGCCGAAGGGGCGCCCGCGCACATGCGCGAACCCGCCACCACACCCCGCTCGCCTGGGCCCTGCCTCTGGTGCTCGGCGTGATCTACGGGTTCTACGCGGCGTTCATCCGCCGCGACGGCGGCCCCAGCACCGGCGGGCAGGTCTTGCTCGGGCTCGTCTCCGGTGTCGCTCTGGCGGCCCTCTGCTTCGCGCTGGGCCGGATCCAGCGCTCTCTGCCGCGCGAACTCCGGGCGGTCGCGTACGGCGCGCTGACCGCGTGCGCGATCGGCTTCCTGGTGAGCCTCACCGACACCAGCGTGCTGCGGTCGACCGGTCTGGGCCTGGTGGTCGGGGCGGGCGTTCTCGTCATCTCGTTCTACTTCCTCTACACGCGGGAGACCTGAGACCCGTCCGCCGTCCCCGGCTCCTCCGACCGCGTGCGCGGCCGCCAGATTCGATCTGGCGGCCGCGCCCCCGCGTCTGGCGCCCAAGAGGTGAGGGAGCGGTCCGGCCCGGACGGGAGGTCCGGGAAGCGCCGCGGGACGCGGGAGGAGGAGCGAGCGATGACGACGGACGGTGTTCCGCTGCGGGTCGCGGTGATCATCGGCAGCACCCGCGAAGGGCGCATCGGCGATGCGGTCGGCCGCTGGTTCATGGAGCGGGCCCAGGGCCGGAGCGAGCTGGACCTCGCCGTGCTGGACCTCGCCGACTTCGACTTCCCCGTGCACTACCCGGGGCGGGCGACCGGGCAGATGACGGAGTTCACCGAGGAGATCGCCAGGGCCGAGGCCTTCGTCGTGGTCACCCCGGAGTACAACCGCTCGTTCCCCGCCTCGCTGAAGCAGGCCATCGACTTCGCCTACGAGGAGTGGCAGACCAAGCCGGTCGCCTTCGTGAGCTACGGACACGGTTCCGCCGGGCTGTACGCCGTGGAGCAGCTGCGCTCGGTCTTCACCGAGCTGCACACGGTGACCCTGAGGAACGGGGTCGCGCTCGACTTCCTCCAGCAGCCGCTGGAGGGGCACCCCGGCGACACCGGCCGGGACCGGTCCGTGGGCCTGATGCTCGACCAGCTCGGCTGGTGGGGCTGGGCCCTGCGTGAGGCGCGCGCCGTCCGCCCGTACGTCTCATGAGCTGCCGGGCCCGACACAGCTCGCAGACACCCACCGACGACCCACAAGGAAATGGATCATGAGCACTGAACTGGCCATCGAGACCACGGGGCTGGTGAAGGTCTTCGGCGACAACCGCGCGGTGGACGGCATCGACCTCGCCGTCCCCACCGGCACCGTCTACGGCGTCCTCGGACCCAACGGCGCCGGCAAGACCACCGCCGTCCGCATGCTCGCGACCCTGCTGCGCCCCGACGGCGGCACGGCCCGGGTGTTCGGCAAGGACGTCGTGAAGGACGCCGACGCGGTCCGCAGCCGGGTCAGCCTGACCGGGCAGTACGCCTCGGTGGACGAGGACTTGACCGGCTCGGAGAACCTCGTCCTGCTCGGCCGGCTGCTCGGGCACACCAAGCCGGCGGCCCGCGACCGGGCGGCCCAGCTGCTCGAAGGGTTCGGGCTGACCGAGGCGGCGGGCAAGCAGGTGAAGAACTACTCGGGAGGCATGCGGCGGCGCATCGACATCGCCGCGTCCATCCTGAACACCCCGGACGTGCTGTTCCTGGACGAGCCGACCACCGGACTCGACCCCCGCAGCCGCAACCAGGTGTGGGACATCGTGCGGGCGGTCGTCGCCCACGGCACCACGGTCCTGCTGACCACGCAGTATCTGGACGAGGCCGACCAGCTGGCCTCCCGCATCGCGGTGATCGACCGCGGCAAGGTCATCGCCGAGGGCACCAAGGGCGAGCTCAAGGCCTCCGTCGGCGCCGGCACCGTCCATCTGCGGCTGCGGGACGGCGATCAGCGGGTCGAGGCACAGCGGGTGCTGGCGCTCGCGCTGAACGCGGAGGTCCAGCTGGACGCGGACCCGGTGGCGCTGACCGCCCGGATCGACGCCCAGAGCACCGAGCAGGGCGCGGCGGAACAGGCCGGGCGCGCCCTGGCCGAGCTGGCCCGGTCCGGCATCACGGTCGACAACTTCTCGCTGGGACAGCCCAGCCTCGACGAGGTCTTCCTCGCACTCACGGACAAGAAGGGAGTGGCGGCATGAGCACCGCGACCGCCAAGACGGAGCCGGAGGACGTGGCGCTCGCCGCGCCGGACACGGAACGCCTCTCGCGGCTCCTGGTGGGCCAGGAGCGCCCGCCGAGGCCCAGCGCCCTGTCGGCGTCGGTGACCTTCGGCTGGCGCGCCATGCTGAAGATCAAGCATGTGCCGGAACAGCTCTTCGATGTGACGGCTTTCCCGATCATGCTGGTCCTGATGTACACGTACCTCTTCGGAGGGGCGCTGGCCGGCTCCACCGAGGAGTACATCCAGTTCCTGCTGCCCGGCATCATGGTGATGAGCGTCGTGATGATCACGATGTACACGGGCGTCGCGGTGAACACCGACATCGCCAAGGGCGTCTTCGACCGGTTCCGTACGCTGCCGATCTGGCGGCCCGCTCCGATGGTCGGCTATCTCCTCGGCGACGTCCTGCGCTATCTGCTGGCGTCGGCGGTGATGCTCGCCGTCGGCATGATCATCGGGTTCCGCCCGGACGGCGGTGTGCTCGGCGTGCTGGCGGGCATCGCTCTGCTGGTGGTGTTCTCGTTCGGGTTCTCCTGGATCTGGACGATGTTCGGTCTGCTGCTGCGCTCCGAGAAGTCGGTGATGGGCGTCAGCATGATGGTGATCTTCCCGCTGACGTTCCTCAGCAATGTCTTCGTCGACCCGAAGACGATGCCGGGCTGGCTCCAGGCCTTCGTGAACAACAGCCCGGTCACCCACCTCGCCACAGCCGTGCGTGAGCTGCTGGCGGGCAACTGGCCGGCCACCGACGTCGCCTGGACGCTGGGCTGGGCCGGGGTGCTCATGGTGGTCTTCGGAGTGGTGACGATGCGGCTCTACAACCGGAAGTGACCGACCGGAGGTGACCGACGGCGGAGCCACCCGCCGCAGGCGTCGCGGAGACACCCGCCCCGTGCATCCTTGACCTTCCCCGCGGGGGAAGCCCCAGCATCGGTGGGGCCGGGCGGAAAGCGCCCGGTACGAGGAGGTACGGGGTGGAACGCGAAGGCCGCGCGGTGGGCGCCGCGAGCGGGGAGCTGGTGACGATCGGGGAGTTCGCCCGGCTGTCCCGGCTCTCCGCCAAGGCGCTCCGGCGCTACGACGAGCTGGGCCTGCTCCGGCCCGCCCTGGTCGACCCGGTGAACGGTTACCGGTACTACGACCCGGCGCAGGTGGAGGGGGCCCGGCTCGTGGCGTGGCTGCGCAGGATCGGCATGCCGCTGAGCCGGATCGGCCGGGTCGTGGCGCTCGACGCGGGCGCCGCGGCGGTGGAGATCCGGGCCTACTGGGCGC
Source organism: Streptomyces sp. SID14515 (assembly GCF_010548505.1). NCBI lineage: Bacteria > Bacillati > Actinomycetota > Actinomycetes > Kitasatosporales > Streptomycetaceae > Streptomyces > Streptomyces sp. SID14515. Next base: position 78,588 of record NZ_JAAGMH010000134.1, read on the forward strand.
GGGTGGAGGCCGAGACGGCGACCCGGCGCGATCTGGCCATGTACCTCGTCGACCATCTGTCAGCGGAAGGCAGGGCCATGTCGCGGATACCGGGCAACACCGGGAACACGGAGAACACAGGCAACACGGTCAACACAGGCAGCATGGGGAGTGCAGGCAGCCCAGGGAGCGCAGGCGACTCCGGCAGCGCGGGTGGTGAGGGCGGTACGGGACGTGCGGGGGCGGTGCCGCTCGCGATCCGGTGTGCCGCGCTGACCGATGCCGGGGCGGTGCGTACGGCGAACCAGGACGCGGCGTTCGCGGGGCCTCGGCTGCTGGCGGTCGCCGACGGTTTCGGGGAGGGCGGGGCCGAGGCGAGTGCGGCGGCGATCGAGGCGCTCAAGCCTTCCGCGTGGGGCTCCCGGGGTGGTGCGCCGTCCGCCGCGGATCTGCTGAACGCCCTGGAGGACACGGCGGATTCCGCTTCGCGGGCGGTCCGGGAGGCGGTCGCTTCCTGTGCGGCCCCGGACGGTTCGGGGACCACGCTCACCGCGATGCTGTGGACCGGGTCGCGGCTCGGGCTCGTACACATCGGGGACTCGCGGGCCTATCTGCTGCGGGGCGGTGAGCTGTTCCGGATCACGCACGACCACAGCCTGGTCCAGTCGATGATCGACGACGGTTCGCTCAGCCAGGAGGAGGCCGCCTCCCACCCGCAGCGCGCACTGCTGCTGAAGGCCCTGGTCGGCGAGGCCTGGTCCGCCCAGCTCGCGGTGGCGACCCGTCCCGACGTCCGCTTGCAGGAGGTGCTGGCCGGGGACCGCTATCTGCTCTGCTCGGACGGTCTGTCGGCGGTGGTGGACGAGGCGGACCTGAGGGCGGCGGTCGTCGCGGCGGACGACCCGGAGGAGGCCGTACGCCGGTTGGTCGGCCTGGCCCGTGAGGCGGGCGGGCCCGACAACGTGGCGTGTGCCGTCGCCGATGTCGTCGTCGAGGAGTAGTCGGCGTACGGAGAAGAGCGGCGCGGGTCAGAGCCGCCAGTCGGGGGAGTGCTCGGGGCGGTAGGCGCAGGTGGTCCCGGTCGTCACGGAGGCCTTGAGATGGGCCGCCAGCGCGGGGTGCAGGGTCTCCAGCTTGCGCAGGGTGTCGCGGATCCGGGCGGTGACCGTCTTGCGGGCCCGCTCGGTCTGGTCGCCCAGCCGGCGGGTCCGGCCGCCGAGCCCGGCCGCGGTGCGGAGCTCGTCGAGGAGGGCCTGCCGCTCCCGGTCGTACGCCTCGACCTGCCGGACGTCGTCCCGGGCGGCGGCTCGGTCTATCTCGGCGTCCAGCCGGGCCAGGCGTTCCTTGTAGCGGCGCTTGGCCTCCTCGTCGAGCACCGGGTCGCCGCCGAGCTGTCCGGCGGCGACGACGAGCTCCCCGCCCTCGGGCGCGAGGAGCCGGACCGCCGGGACGTCGGCGCCGGGCAGCCCCAGCAGACTGTGCAGGTCCCGCAGCCCCTTGGCGTCCGGGACATGCACGGTCACCCCGTCCCACCGCAGCTGCCACACCGGCCCGTTCCGCCGGAACTCGGCGGAACCGGAGGCGGCGGCGGGACCGGAGGTGGCAGAGGCGCCGGTCCCGGTAGAGGCAGCGGCGGAGGCGGTTGCGGCGGCAACGGTGGGAGCGGCGGTGGGCGGGGCCGTACGGAGGGCCGAGGCCTCGGCCTCCAGGTGGTGCAGGTCCAACTCGCGCGCCTCCCGCGCCACTTCGCCGAGCAGCCGCCGAGCCCGCCCGGCGTCACCGGCGCCCTCGACACCGCCACCCTCAGCACCGGCCCTCTCGACCCTGGCACCCTCCGCACCGGCCCCCTCCGCAGCGGCGCGGGCGAGCAGGGCGCGGGCCAGGCCGAGTCGGGCGCGTACGGCCCAGGGGCGGGCGCCGAGGCGGGCCGAGGAGGCGGCGGCCTCGGTGAGCGCCGCCACCGCCGCGTCCTGGTCGTCACGCGCGGCGGCGAGCATCCCGAGCCAGAGGTCGACGGGCCCGCCGATGTCGCACCCGTACAGCGAGACGATCCACTGGCCCGTGTAGGGGGCCAGCTCGTCCTCCGCGCGGGCGATGAGGCGCCGGTCGCCCGTCACCGCGGCCGTCTGGGCCAGCAGCCGGAGCCACAGCGGCATGAACGCCCGCGGATAGGGGCCGTCGCGGTCCGCCTGCTCGGCGATCAGGCGCAGCGCGGGCGTCGCGTCGCCCTGCTCCACCGCAGTGACCGACTCCAGCAGCCCGGGGTAGGGGTACCCGGCGGCCGGAAGCCTGCCGACGATGCCCTCGGCCTCGGCGAAGTGCCCCTGGATCAGATGCAGCGCCCAGTGCAGGTGGTGCCCCATGAAGCCGAAGTCGACGTGGTCCTTGCTCTCGGGGTCGAGCGCATCGTCCCGCAACGCGGTGGTCGCCTCGGCGAACCGGCCCTGCAGAGAGGCGATCAGGCTGGTGTCGACGGCGATGCCCAGGGCGAACCGGGGCAGTTCGGTCTGCTCGGCGAGCCGGACGAACGTACGGAACTGGTCGATGAAGGTCGGGTCGCCCAGCTCCAGCAGCGCCACCCAGCGCATGGACGTCGCGTGCAGCTCCATGTCCTGGTGCCGGGTGCGCCGGCCGATGAGGGTCATCTCGTCGGTCAGCCCGATCCGCTCCACCGCCGAGCCGAGGCCCCACACGGAGTCGTGGCGCGCCCAGAGCGAGAAGGCGAGCGCCTCGTCGTCCGAGCCGCTCCGGGCCAGCGCCATGATGTGGATGGCCAGCTCCTGGGCGAGCCGGTCGTCGGAGAGGTTCTCCTGGCCCTCCTTGCCGGTGAGTTCGCGGTGCGCCTCGGCGAGGAGGTCTCTCGTGGACGCGTCGAGGCCGCCGCCCATGGAGCCGTCGCGGTAGAGGGTGATCGCCACCCGGGCCAGTAGCTCGGGGTCGTCCAGCTCCCGGGCCAGGGCGACCGACCGGTCCAGCAGGCGCTGCGCCTCGGCCGTCTCCCCCGCGTGCCGGAGCTGTCCGGAGAGGTCGAGGCCGATCGGCGCGGCCCGCCGGAGGTCCGGGCCCCGGCCCGCCGTACCCGCCCCGCCCGCCGGGTCTCCTCCCGGCGACCCGGATGACGCCCCCGGCCCACCGGGCGCCCCCGGCTCACCCGACTCCTCCGCCTCGCCGTAGGCCACCGCGAGGGCGCGTCGGTAGTGGCCGACGGACTCCTCCTCGGCCAGGCGTCCCGAGGCGTCCCGGGCGGCCGCCAGCAGCAGGTCGATCCGGCGGTCGCGGTCCAGGGCCCCGCCGGCGAGGTGGGCGTGCCGGGCGAGGTCGCCGGGCCGTACCGCGTCACCGAGGCCGCCGTGCGCGTCCAGGGCCCGCACGGCGGCGGCATGGCGTTCGCGGGCCTCGGCGTCGTCCAGCGAGGCGTACAGCGTCTCGCGCAGCAGGTCGTGGGCGAAGGCGTACTGGCCGGACGGGCGGGGAACGACGACCCGGGCGACGACGGCCGACTCCAGCAGCCGCTCCACATGGGGGACCGGCGAACCGTGCACCACGGCCAGGACCTGCCGGCGGAACTCCCGGCCGAGCAGGGCGGCGCTGGTCAGCAGGGCGACGACCGGATCGGGAAGCAGGGCGAGCCGCTGCCGGACCGCTTCCCGCACGCCGGGCGGAATGGTGGAGACCGGGCTTCCGCTGTGCCAGAGCCGGGCGGTCTGCTCGACGAAGAAGGGGTTGCCGCCGGTGCGCCGGTGGACCTCGTCGACCAGCTGCGGTGCGGGCTCGCGGCCCGTCGTCACCGTCATCAGCGCGCCCACCTCGTCCCGGCCGAGGCCGGTCAGGGTGAGGGTCGCGGCGGCGCGCGAGACCAGCGGCAGAATCAGCTGCTGGAGCGGGTGTCCGAGGGCCTCCACCTCGACGTCCCGGTAGGTGCCGATCAGCAGCAGCCGCTCGAACCAGGCGTGCTGGGCGGCGAATTCGAGCAGCCGCAGCGAGGCCGGGTCGGCGCTGTGCAGATCGTCGAGGACGACCACCAGCGGCCGGCTCTGGGAGACCGTGACGAGGGCGGTGGTCACCGCGTCGAAGAGCCCGAACGCCTCGGGCCCCTCAGGCGTGCCGCCCCCGGGGGAACCGCCACCGGGCGATCCGCCGCCCGACGGGCTCGTACCCGTCGCCGTGCCGGGCTCGCCGCCCTGCGCCCCGCCGGAACCCGGGCCCCCGGCCGCCGCCGGGGCCGACAGCGTGCTGGGCCTCGGGCCGTCCGCTCCCCCCATGGCGATCCTGACCGGATCGCCGAGGAGCGCGGCGAGCCGGCCGTCCGACGCCTCCTGGGCCGCCGCCCATTCCGCCGCCGTGGCGGACCGGCGCAGACCGCGCAGGACCTGCACCCAGGGCCAGTAGCCGGGGGTGTTGTCGGAGTCCCAGCAGGAACCGCCGACCACCAGCGCCCCGCGCCGCCGCGCCTCGTGCGCGGCGTCGGTGACGAGGGTGCTCTTGCCGATCCCGGCCTCGCCGGTGACCAGCACGAGACCGCCGTGGCTGTCCGTGGCCCGGGCGATCTCCGAGCGGAGTACGCCGACGGGGTGGTCGCGCCCGAAGAGAGCAGGGGTCATGACCACACGATAGGAGCACCCACTGACAACGGCCCCTCGTTTCCGTACAGGGCCGTTGCCGAGGCCGTGAGCGAAACAGCCCGCGAAACAGCCCGCGAGACCGCCCGCGCGGCCGCCCGCCCGGCCGTCGCGTGACCGTCAGTCGCGGACCACCGTCACCGGGCACGGCGCGTGCTGGGTGACATGGAGGCTGACCGAGCCCAGCAAGGTGGCCTTGAAGCCGGTGTGGCCGCGGGCTCCGACGACGAGCAGATCGGCGCCCTGGGCGCGGTCCAGCAGCGCCTGGGCCGGGTTGCCGATGACCACGATCTTGCTGACCGCGGCGGCTCCGGCGGCGCCGAGGGCCTCCTCCAGCGCCTCGGTGAGGGAGACGGTGGCCAGGGCCTGCGGGTCGAAGTCCTCCGGCATGCCCGGCATCATCGACGCCCAGCTGGTGGCGGGGTACTCCCAGCTGTTCACGGCCTCCACCGTGGCGCCGGTCAGCTCGGCCTGGCGCACGGCCCAGTGCAGTGCCTTGATCGAGGATTCGGAGCCGTCGACGCCCACAACGATCCTGCCCATATCTGCCTCCAGCTCGGTCGCGCTCGGCCTGTTCGGTACAGCGCCCGGTCTCACTGTAGTCAAATAGGGCAATCGGGGCGGGTCCGTGTGACCCGCCCCGTACCGCCCGCCCGCCCTCAGTCCAGCCGCAGGTCCGCGAGCTGCTGTTCGAAGGGGACGACCGCGTCCTCCCCGTCGTCCAGGCCCGGCGTCCGCGAGGCCCCGGAGACCGTACGGCCCAGGATCGCGGAGGCCAGCTCGCCGCCCGCGCGCCGGATCCGGGACGGCAGGCCCTCGGTGTACTCGTCGCCCGAGGAGCCCCAGTCCTCCGACGCCGCGTAGACGGAGGTGGGCACGGTGACGGCCCGCAGATAGGCGAAGAGCGGGCGCAGCGCGTGCTCCAGGACCAGCGAGTGCCGGGCCGTGCCGCCCGTCGCCGCGATCACGACGGGCTTGCCGGTCAGCGCGGTGTTGTCGATCAGGTCGAAGAACGACTTGAACAGTCCGCTGTACGAGGCGGTGAACACCGGCGTCACGGCGATCAGCCCGTCGGCCTCCGTCACCGCGTCGATCGCTTCCCGCAGCGCGGCCGAGGGGAAGCCGCTGAGCAGGTGGTGGGCGATGTCCACGGCGAGGTCGCGGACCTCGATGATCTGGACCTCGACGTTCCGGTCCTGCTCGGCCGCGAGGCGCTCGCGGGCGGCGGCGGCCAGCCGGTCGGCCAGCAGCCGGGTGGAGGACGGCTGGCTGAGCCCGGCCGATACGGCGACGATGCGCAGCGGTGTGGTGGCGAACATCGGGGTCAGGACTCCTTTCCGGAGGCTCGGGCGGCGGCGACCGCCGGGTGGACGGGTGCGGACTCCGGCACCCCGGCCGGCCGCAGGTTGGCGAACTCCTTGCGCAGCACCGGCACGACCTCCTCGCCGAGGATGTCGAGCTGCTCCAGGACCGTCTTCAGCGGGAGCCCCGCGTGGTCCATCAGGAACAGCTGGCGCTGGTAGTCGCCGACCTCGTCCCGGAACGTCAGCGTCCGCTCGATGACCTCCTGCGGGGAGCCCACCGTCAGCGGGGTCTCGCGGGTGAAGTCCTCCAGGGACGGGCCGTGGCCGTAGACCGGCGCGTTGTCGAAGTACGGGCGGAACTCCCGTACCGCGTCCTGCGAGTTCTTGCGCATGAACACCTGGCCGCCGAGCCCGACGACGGCCTGTTCGGCGGTGCCATGCCCGTAGTGGGCGTAGCGGCGGCGGTAGAGGTCGACCATCTTCTTGGTGTGCTCCATGGGCCAGAAGATGTTGTTGTGGAAGAAGCCGTCGCCGTAGTAAGCGGCCTGCTCGGCGATCTCCGGCGAGCGGATGGAGCCGTGCCAGACGAACGGCGGGACGCCGTCCAGCGGGCGCGGGGTGGCGGTGAAGGACTGGAGCGGCGTACGGAACTTGCCCTCCCAGTCCACGACGTCCTCGCGCCACAGCTTGTGCAGCAGGGCGTAGTTCTCGATGGCCATCGGGATGCCCTGGCGGATGTCCTTGCCGAACCACGGGTAGACCGGTCCGGTGTTGCCCCGGCCCATCATCAGGTCGACGCGGCCGTCCGCGAGGTGCTGGAGGGTGGCGTAGTCCTCGGCGATCTTCACCGGGTCGTTGGTGGTGATCAGCGTGGTGGAGGTGGACAGGATCAGGTTCTCGGTGCGGGCGGCGATGTAGCCGAGGGTCGTCGTCGGGGAGGACGGGACGAACGGCGGGTTGTGGTGCTCGCCGGTCGCGAAGACGTCCAGGCTGACCTCCTCGGCCTTCTGCGCGATGGCCAGGGTCGCCTTGATCCGCTCGTTCTCGGTGGGGGCCCGGCCGGTGGTCGGGTCGGTCGTGACGTCTCCGACGGTGAAGATCCCGAACTGCATGGCGTCCGCCTTCCTGGGTCCCGGCCGGGAATCCGGGGATCCGGAGGCCCTGACCAATTTGGTTGAACGTTGAACTACACCCTACAACGGGACCCCCCTCCGTCCTATTCCGCACGGCCGGGCGCCCTTCGCGGCCGGGCGTACTCTGGAACGGTGAGCGAGCTGAAGAGCAACAGCGAGGAGTGGAAGGCGCGCGGAGTGTTCGTGCGCGTCTTCGTCTACGTCTTCGCGACGCACCTGTTCGCCGGGTTCATCTGGCTCCTCTTCTACGTGGGCGAGCACGCGCCGAAGTAGCCCCGTGGTGAACGGAGTGGCCCTGTGATGACCGGAGTGGCCCCTCGTATGAACGAAACAGACCCTTATGTGAAGTGGGCCCCCTCTATACTGAAGCGCATGACCTCCGTCCCGTACCGAAACTGGTGGCGCTCCTCCTAGGAGCGGCCACAGCATCTGCACGGAACCAGGGCCGTTCGACATGGACGGCCCTTTTCGCTGCCCTCGTACGGCACCTGTACGGCACCTGTACGGCACCTCGTACGGCGCGGACACGGAGACGAAGCGCAGCGGCGCTCACCGGCGGGGCCGTCCTCCACGCACCATCCACGCGAGGAGAGACCCGATCCCATGACCAGCACCGCCCCCGCACCCGCCGCACCCGCCGCCACCGGCACAGCGCCCACCGCACTCGCCCCGGCCGCCCCGGCTGCCGCCCCGGCCGAGCTCCGCAGCTCCGAGCTGGAGCGCCGTATCGCCCAGGACCCCGGCAGCTTCCGGGTCCTCACCGGGGACCGCCCCACCGGAGCCCTTCACCTCGGCCACTACTTCGGCTCCCTGCTCAACCGGCTCCGCCTCCAGAACCTCGGCGTGGACGTCATCGTCCTCATCCCCGACTACCAGGTCATCACCGACCGGGACACCGCGGAGCGGCTGGGGGAGTACACCGACGGGCTGCTCCTGGACTATCTGGCCCTCGGTCTCGACCCCGCCCGGTCCACCGTCTTCTGCCACAGCGCCGTTCCCGCGCTCAACCAGCTCATGCTGCCCTTCCTCAGCCTCGTCTCCGTCGCGGAGCTGAACCGCAACCCCACCGTCAAGGACGAGATCGCGCACTCCCGGCAGTCCACGGTCAGCGGGCTGATGCTCACCTACCCGGTCCACCAGGCCGCCGACATCCTGTCCTGCAAGGGCAACCTGGTCCCGGTCGGCCGGGACCAGGCGCCCCACCTGGAAGTCACCCGGACCATCGCCCGCCGTTTCAACGAGCGGTACGGCGATGTCTTCCCGGAACCGGACATCCTGCTCTCCGCCGCGCCCCTGCTGCTCGGCACGGACGGTACGAAGATGAGCAAGAGCCGGGCCAATTCCGTGCCGCTCTCCGCCACCGCCGACGAAACGGCCCGCCTGATCAAGGGCGCGACGACGGACGCCGACCGGCACATCACGTACGACCCCGACGCCCGCCCCAACGTCTCCTCGCTGGTGCTGCTGGCCGCCCTCTGCCTGGAGCGGGGCCCGCACGAGGTCGCGGCGGAGATCGGCGACGGCGGGGCCGCCGCGCTCAAGCGGACGGTGACCGACGCGGTCAACGGCCACCTGGCCGCCTTCCGGGCCCGGCGGGCGGAGTACGCGAAGGACCTGCCGTACGTGCGGTCGGTGCTCCGCGCCGGCAACGAGCGGGCGAACGCGCTGGCGGAAGCCACGCTGGACGAGGTGCGGGAGGCGATGGGCGCGTTCCGGTAGCCCTCGGTGGCGTTCCGGCAGCCCGGGGCCACCGGGCCCGCCGCCGAGACGCCCGCGACGGTCGGCGGTCGGCGGCCACCGGGGGCGAGCCCCGGCCGCCCTACCGCCCCGGCACCACCGACCGCTGCCGCCGCAGCAGCTCCGCGAGTCCGCGGCGGGTGGCGGCGATCACCACCCGGTCCTGGGCGCGCAGGACGTAGCCGGGGTGCAGGTCCCAGACCAGGCCGGAGGGCGGCGGTGTCGTGTCGCCCTCCGGGTCGAACGGCGGAGGGGCGGCGAGGTCCGGGTTGCGGTCGGCGGGCGGGGTGGCGTCGATGGCCAGGACCCGCCAGGCGCCCGCCCGGAACGCCTGCTCGACCGTGTGGCCCTCCAACTGCGGGTGCCCCGCGACCTCCAGGGCCGCGAACAGCATGACCTTGCGCTCGACCGGGACCGCGCCGAGGATCTGGCGGCCCATCATGGCGACCGCGAACGACGGCGCGGCCAGATGGGAGACCGAGCGGGAGCGGGTCAGGGCCTGGGGGTGCGCGGTGCGCAGGGTGCGGTAGACGGCGGTGGCGAACTCGTCGTCGTACAGCCGCAGCGCCACCCTCAGGTCCGGCTTCACCGAGCGGGCGTACAGCGCCGCTTCCAGGTTCGTCGTGTCGATGCTGGTGAGCGCGAGGAGGGCGTGGGCGCGGCGGATCTTGGCCGCTTCGAGGACGCCTTCCTGGGTGACGTCGCCGATGACGGTCGGCACATGCATCGAACGGGCCAGCGGAATGCCGCGCGCGTCGGGGTCCTCCTCGACGACGACCACGGGGATGTCGAGTTCGCGGAGGCGTACGAGGACGCGGGTACCGATCTTGCCGAGCCCCAGCAGCACCACATGCCCCGACAGACCGCGTGGCGGGCGGCGCAGCGAGGAGGCGGTGCGCAGGGTGCCGAACGCCTCCAGGACGGCGGCGAGCAGCAGCGGGAGCAGGAGCAGCCCGGCGACGCCGGAGAGGAGCTGGATGATCTTCCGGGCCGTCGTGCCGTCCTCCGACGGGTCGTTCATGCCGAGCAGGTCGAGCAGGGTCAGATAGGTGGAGTGGATGAGGCTGTCCTCGGTGGTGAGGAGCGAGGCGACCACCAGGGCGAGTGCCGCGAGCGCGACGCCGAGGGCCGACCAGCGCAGCCTGCGGGAGAAGACCTGGGAGAGCGGGGCGCCCCGGCCGCCCATGCGGGTGGCCGGACGGTCCGGGTCGGCCCGGCTGACCGCTTCGAGGACCACCGTGCCCCGGCCGGTCGCGGCGGCGATGGCGCTCTCGTCGGGCAGCAGTTGCGGGGCCTCGTCGCCGCTGCTGTCCGAACCCTCCGCGCCCGCCGGGTCGTTGGTGGTGGAGGAGAGCAGGGCGAGGGTGCACAGGCCGGGGTCGGCCGTCTCGCCGGGGCGCGGCGGAGGGCGCTCGGCGGCGCGCAGGAGCAGCCCCTCGGCCTGGATGATCTTGCTGCTGCCGGTCAGCGCGGTGGCGGCGAGGGCCGGGGCCGCGGTGTCGGCGTCGGACAGGACGGTGGTGGAGGCGTCCAGCAGCGCCGGATCGATGCCGGGCATGGCGACGGCCGCCGCCTGGTCCAGCAGCTCCTCCAGATGCTGGCCGAGCTTGCGGTTGTAGAGCCGGATCACCAGCCGCAGACGGGGGTTGAGGCGGCGGGCGGTCAGGGCGGCGCGGATGTTGCGCTCGTCGTCGTCGTAGACGAGTGCGAGGGCGGCGGCCCGGTCGACGCCCGCTTCCTCCAGGACGTCGTCGGAGGGCTCGGGGGCCTCCATGATGCGGACTGCCTCGACTCCGGCGTTGGTGTCGCCGCTGCCGCCGGTGGTCCCGCCGCCGTTGCCCGCGCGGTTCATCGCCGCCGACATCCGGCCGAACAGGGCGGCCGCCCGCCCCCGTTGGGTCAGCGGCGTCTCCGGGCTGTTCGCGTCCCGGCCCGGCGGCAGGAGCAGCGTGACCCGCTCCCCGTAGACGAAGCGCAGCTCCACGGCGAGCCGGCGAGCCAGGGCGTCGTCACCGCAGACGATCATGTGGCCGGTGGACGGCGGCCGTCCCGGTTGCTGAGGAAGTGGAGGCACGAAACCCAGCATGCCGTGATCCTTCCGGCTCGGTCTTCCCGATCGGTCCCGATCAGTGTGGAGTGTTTGTGATCTTCGCACGACGGTCGGGCACGGCCTGGTCGTCGACCGGGTGCGGCGGGTTCACGGCGGCCCGCTCGTACGCCGTGACCTGCGGGTTCACCGGGTGTGGCGGGTGCGCCGGGGCCGCCGGACCGGCCAGCAGGTGCCGGGGGTCAGCCGCCCGTTGGATCGCCGTCTCGACCGCCGCGATCCGGTCCGCGAGCAGTCCGAGCGCGGCCACCGCCCGGGTCATCGGGTCGCCGTCCGGCCCGCCGAGCGCCTGCGTACGGACGTAGGAGGCGGTGATCGCCGCCCACCGCTCGGCCTGTTCGGCGGTGAGCTTGGAGCGCAGGGCGGCCAGCTTCAGCAGGTTGGCCTCGGCGCCGGTGGTGAGCGTCTGGGCCTCGCCCGCGTAGTGGTCCTCGACGACGGCGGACAGCTCGTCGTCGTTCATGACGGGCACGATCCGCTCGGCGATCTTGTTCATGTTGCGGTAGGAGCCCTGGAGCCGGAACGGCGGCTCGGTGCGTGTGGCGTCCGTCTGCGCGGCCGAGGCGATGTACGCCGCGTTCACCGCGAGCACGGTGTCCCGGGCCGTGAGCAGATGGCGCAGTACCGCCAGGATTCGATCCAACTCGGCTGCGCTGTACGGGTGTTCCAGGTGCTCCGCGCGCGCGGCCGGATCGCTGCCGCCCGCCAGCCGCACCAGCAGCGCCAGATCGTCCCGGGAGCGGGCGGCCAGCGGGGCGAGGACCGGGTTGGCGGTCAGCGCGTTCTCCACGAAGCTCAGCGCGAAGACGTCGTCCCGGCCACTGAGGACCTCGCCGAGGTTCCAGACGTCGGCCCGGTTGGCGAGCATGTCCGGGATCCGGAACTGCTCGCCGGACTCGGTGTACGGGTTGCCCGCCATGCACACCGCGAACCGCTTGCCCCGCAGGTCGTAGCTGCGCGGCTCGCCGTCCCGCACGCCCTCGATACGGCGGGTGGCGTCGCACAACGGGATGAACTTCTGGAGCAGTTCGGGCGAGGTGTGCTGGATGTCGTCGAGGTAGAGGAGCGTGTTGTTGCCCGCCTCCAGGGCGAAGTTGATCTTCTCGATCTCCTGCCGGGCGGTGGCGCTCGGAGCCTGGTCCGGGTCGAGCGAGGTCACGTCGTGACCCAGGTTCGGACCGCTGATCTTGACGAGGACCATCCCGAGCCGGTCCGCGACGTACTCCATCAGCGTCGTCTTGCCGTAGCCGGGCGGCGAGACGAGCAGCAGCATGCCCTGCGAGTCCGTGCGCCGGTCGGCGTCGGCGGTGCCGAGCTGCTTGGCCAGGCTGTCGCCGATCAGCGGCAGGTACACCTCGTCGAGCAGCCGGTTGCGGACGAACGCCGACATCACGCGCGGCCGGTGGTCGTCCAGCCGCAGCCGGCCGCGCTCGGCGTTCACCAGCGAGGTCCGCAGCCGCTGGTAGGCGCGGAAGCCGGGCACGGTGTCGTTGCGGAACTCGGCGGTACGGGCGAGGAGTTCGTCGATCCGTACGGTGAGGACCCCGCCGCCCGCGATGCGCGGGTGGTCGCCGAGGAGGCCCTCAAGACGCTCGGTGAGCGGCGCGTCGCACGCGTACCGCTCCAGCTCCGGGCAGAGCTCCACCGCCACGGCCTCCGCCAGATCGCCGTCGCCGAGGCCCGCCCCCGTGGCCTCGGCGTACGGGGCGAGCCAGCCCTCCACGAGCTGCCGGCGCGCGGCCAGGTCGTCGCCGAGGGCCGCCAGGTCGTCCGCGTACGCGTCGGGTCCCGCCGCCCGGTGGAAGGCTTCCAGGAAGGCCCGGATCGGAGAGCCCACGACGAACCCGGAGGGCCCGGTGGTCAGCTCCTCGAAGAGGTACGCGGCGACGGCGTGGGCCGGTGCGGAGGGCGACGGGGAGCCGATCGCCGACGCCCACTCCTCCTGGAGCACCGCGATGGCCGGGGCGAGCCCGAAGGTGTCGCGGGCCCGGGCCAGGGAGACCGCGCGCCTGGTCCAGGAGGTGCGCCGCGCCTCGTCGGAGCCGTACGCCCAGAAGAGCTGGGCCGCCGCGCGGACGGCCGGCTCGTGGCGCAGCAGTCCGGCGTCCGCGTGCAGCCGCAGCAGGGCGGCCAGGATCGCGGTGGCGTCTTCGTCATGGACGCCCCGGGTGTACCCCTCGTCGTAGGCCTCGGCAGCCGACTCCCGTACGAGGGCGGCCAGTTCGGCGTCGGCGAGCGAGGTGAGATGTCCGACCCCGTGCTCGTCGAGGAGCCGGGCGGCCAGATGCTCGGCCCGGTAGACGGCGGCGTTCTCCGAGGGGAGCAGCTGCTCCCAGTACGGCCGGGCCGCCGCGAACTCCGGGTCGGTGACCGGAGCCCGGTAGTCGGTCCCGGTCAGCGCGAAGGCGAGGCTGTCCCCGGCGGGCACGAGCGTCAGGTCGAACGGCTGGGTGTTCACGGCGAACCGGTGGCGGCCCAGCTTGATCACGGACCCGCCGTCCGCGTACAGCTCGGTGCGGTCGCGCAGGGCGCGGCCCGCCTCCTGACGGGCCGCCTTCAGCCGCCCGTCCAGCTCCTCGGCCCTTACGGGGTCGCCCAGTTCACGCAGCTCGTCGGCGGTCCGGCGGACCTTGGCGACCATCGGGTCGGAGGCGAAGTAGGTGTGGACGGCGTCGAGGTCCTCCAGCGAGGCGACCCGCCGGGCGATGGTGTCGAGCACCCGGTCCGCCGACCCGGCCAGCCGCTCCGCGCGCCGCGCCCGCTCGTCCTGGAGGGTCTGCTTGCGCGCCGAGAACGCCTCGTACACCTCGGTGCGGCGCTCGGCCAGCTCGGCGAGGAAGTCGTCGAACTCCGCGAACCGCGACTCCAGGTTCTCCAACTGGAGCAGCAGCCGCGCCAGTTGGTCGTCACAGGCCTCCGGCGAATCGGCGGCGGCCAGCGCGCCCGTGACGGCCTGCCCGAGCAGCGCGAACTCGGCGGCGAACTCGGCCCGCCCCTCCTTCGACAGCAGCTCCCGGCGGCGCGCGTCCAGCGTGGCGCGGGCCCGGTTCGCGCCGCCCAGCACCTCGGCGATCCGCTCCAGGATCGACGTACGCACGGTGGCGTCGCCGATGTCGAGACCGGCGACCACGTCCGTGACGGTGGCCAGCCCCTCCGTCATCGCGGACAGCCGGTCGGTCACCGCGGAGGCGTCCCGTACGGTCTCCAGCGCACCCGCTTCGGCCACCAGGCCCGCGATGTCCTCGTGGTATCCGTCGAAGGCATCCTCACGGGCCAGGAACGACACGGCCCGCTGGGCGGCGGACGCGATGTCGTCCTCGGTCCGGGCGGACAGCTCCGCGATTCGCTCGACATCGGCGTACCGCATCTCGCCGACCGTCGCCAAGTGACCGTGCGCCTGGCGCAGTTCGGTCAGCCGCTCGACCCAGACGGACGCCGACCCGGGCACCTCGCCGCGTACCCGCCGCACCAGCGCGGTGATCCGGGCGGCCGTCTCCTCCAGCGCGTCGGCGGCCCGCCGGGTCAGCTCCTGTACGGCGGTGAACTCGGCCAGCACCTGCTGCGCGGTCGCCCGCAGCTCACCCAACGGCTGGGCCAGCGAACCCAGTTCGGGGTCGGACAGCCAGTGGTACCGGTCCTGGGCACGGGCGCAGTCGGCGGCGAGCTGCCCGTAGACGGCGGTCGTCGGCGTCATGTCCTGAACGCCGTGCGCGAGCGCGAGGCAGTCCGAGATCCCGCGTACGAGGTCGGCGTTGCCGGTCCGGGCGAGCGGCCCGGTCCCGGCGGGCCGGGCGGCGGCGTAGGTGTCGGAGACGTACGGGGTCTGCCAGCGCTGCAACGGGTGCACCCGGGCCGGCCCGTCCGGGTTGTCCCGGAGCAGGATCAGCGTGCCGTCGTCCAGCAGCGCGTGCCCGCGCCCGGTCAGCGGGGTGGCGACCTCCTGGCGGATCAGGTTGTAGGGGAGGAGGAGGCTGCGGAGGCCGTCGCGGGAGCGGAAGACGTAGAGCACGTCCTCGCCGTTGGGCGAGCGGACCGCGCCCTCGAAGACCGGCTCGGTCAGCTCCTCGGCGGTGTCGAAGGTCTTCGCGGTGCCGGTGGTGAGGTAGTAGCCGCCGGGGAAGATGATCCCCTGGTCCTCGGGCAGCCGGTGGCACGCGGGCCCGATGGAGTCGAGCCGCTGGACGCTGGAGAGCAGCGAGTTGAAGACGAGATACCGCCAGTCCGTCTCCTTGTACGGGCGGACCCGCAGCAGCACCAGCGGCCCGACCTCCGCGTACTCGACGTCGGCGTCGGCCAGCGACTGCAACGGCTCGTCGACGGGCTCCTCGTAGATCCCGTCCGGCGACTCGGTGTCATCGGTGACCTTCACGGTGAGCGTGCCGCCGAGCGTGTCGACGAACAGCCCGCCGCCCTTGCCGACGGCGATGTGCGGATGCCGCCCCGGAACGTGGGCGTCCCGTCCCGCCACGGTCCACTCGAAGTCGTGCGAAGGCGGGAAGACATGGTCCCGCTCGCCCTGCGCGTCGAGGAACGCCCCCGGAGCCCCGTCCGGGCCGAGCGCCCACCGCAGCACCCGGATGTCCTCGGCGTTCTCGCCGGTGCGGAAGACGGCCAGCAGCTTGCCGTTGGCGCGGCGCAGCCGCAGGAGGCGGGCGTCGCGGAAGTAGCGGTGGAGGGAGGAGAACTCGCGCCGGAAGCCCTCGTCGTCGAGGAGGGTGCTTTCTGCTCCGGGAGCGTCGTCCTCCGCGTCCGCGTCCCGCACGAGGAGGACGTCCTCGACCCCGGCCTCACCACGGGCACCCGGCCCCCGCTCGAACCCGAACAGCAGCCGGCCGCCCACGGCGACGAGATCACGCGGCACGGAGGCCTGCTCGGTGCGCACCTGCTCGGTGGCCAGCAGTTGCAGCCCGGTCGACCCGAACTCCTCGGTCCGCCGTACGTTGAGCGCCTCGGCCCGCCGCACGAGCTCCCCGGCCTGCGCGGAGAGCCGCCGCCGCAGCACCTCGTAGGCACCGGCATCCACATCGCCCTCCCCGCCCTGCGGCGCGGTGACGGTGGCGGTGATGTCGCTGTCCATGCGTACGGCTCCCTACGTGTTTCTTCCTACGTACAGCCAACCCAGCCCGTCCGGCACACCCAGCCCGTCCGGCGCTTGAGGACGGAACCGTTGGGCCGTTGGGCCCGCTTCCCGGCGTTCGGGGGCAGCCCCGAGATCCAGCCTGTCCGGCGTTTGAGGACGGAACCCCCGACCGGGTGGGCCAGGCCTGGTGCGCCCACCCCCGTGGGACGCACACGCAGACCTTCCGGCCCCCCGGCCGAGGGCTCCGTCCTCAAACGCCGGACGGGCTGAGAACGCCGGCCCTACCCCTGCGCCCCGGCCCCGTTCAGGGACACAGCCCCGGGAGCCACCTTCGTACCGGCCACCGAAGACACCGGCAGATCCGCAAGCCCCAGCTCCTTCGCCGCCGCCAGCAACTGCTCCACCTGCCCCGACGCCGCACCCGACGACCCCATCAGCCGCATCAACAGCGCCGACACCGTCAGGTTCTGCACATCGCCCGTGGAGACCGACCCCAGCACCCTGCTCAGGTCGTCCGTGAAGGACGACGACCCGTCCAGCCACGGCCCCGCCAACGCCTGCGCGGTCTGCGAGTTGTCCACGAACCCGTCCACCGCCTTGCCGAGCGAGATCGACGACACGAGCCGGTCGAAGAAGACGGACTCCCCGCCGACGATGTCGATGTCGGCGTTCTCCAGACCCGTCGCGAGGACCGTCGCCTGCGATTCGGCGACCTGCCGCTGCACCTCCAGGCCGGCCAGCCGGATCTCCTTCTCCGCGTCGAGCCGCAGGCGGTACTCCTCGTGCCCGCGCGACGCCTCGTCCAGCGCCGCCATCGCGGCCGCCTTCTCCGTGAGCCCCGCGGCCTCCGCCTTCAGCTTCTCGCCGATGACCGCCGCGTCGGCGGTCGCCCGCGCCTGGGTGCCCTCCGCCTCGGCGAGCGCCTTGAGCCGCGAGCCCTCCGCCTCGGCCTTGAGCCGGGCCGCCGTCGCCTCGGCCTCCGCGAGACCGGCCTTCTCGGTGACGTCCGCCTCCGCGTCGCGCACCTGTACGGCGGCGAGCCCCGGCGCGGCCGTCTCGGCCTGGATGCCCTCGGCGAGCCGCAGCTTGGCCTGCGCGTCGAGGTCCGCGGTCTTGAGCCGCGCCTCGGCGAGCGTGAGCTGCTCGGCCGCCAGGTGCGTGGACGCCGCCTCCGCGGCCTCGGCCGCCTTGATGTCCTTGACCAGCTTCTCCTGGGCCTCCGCCTCGGCCGCGATGATGACCGACCTGCGGGACCGCTCGGCGTCCTCGACGGCGCGCAGGGTGAGGATCGACTCCTCCTGCTCGGCGACCGTGCGGTCCACCGCGATCCGCTCCCGGATGACGTCGGCGACCTCGCGGCGCTCGGCCTCGACCTCCTTCGTGGCGGCGATCCGGTTCAGCTCGGTCTCGCGCTCACGCCCGATGACCTCCAGCATCCGGTCCTTCTCGATGCGCTCGCTCTCGACGGCGATGACGCGCTCACGGTTCTTCTGCGCGACGGCGATCTCCCGCGCCTGGTTCTCGCGCTGGATGCCGAGCTGCTCCTCGGTCTTGATGAACGCGCTCTGCGAACCGAGCCGCTCCTCCTCCTGCACCCGGGCGGTGGCCGCCTCCTCGCGGGCCCGCAGCGTCTCGACCTCGCGGCGCTGCTTGATCTCCGCCTCGGCCTGCCGGCGCTCCAGCTCCAGGATCGTCTCGCGGGCGTCGACGTCCTGCCGGGTGATCTCCTTCTGCTCGGTGCGCTGGAACTCGTTGGTGCGTACGTGCTCGATCGCGGTCAGCTCGGTGATCTTCCGGATGCCCTGGGCGTCCAGGATGTTGGCCCCGTCGAGCTGGGCCATCGGGGTCTGCTCCAGGAAGTCGATCGCGGCGTCGTCGAGGTGGTAGCCGTTCAGGTCGGTGCCGATGACCTGGATGATCCGGTCCCGGAACTCCTCGCGCTTGGTGTACAGGTCGACGAAGTCGAGCTGCTTGCCGACGGTCTTGAGCGCCTCGGAGAACTTCGCGGCGAAGAACTCCTGGATGGCGACCTTGTCGCTCGCCCGTGCCGTACCGATGGACTGCGCGACCTTGATGACGTCCTCGACGGTCTTGTTGACCCGGACGAAGAAGGTGATCTGGATGTCGGCGCGGATGTTGTCCTGGCAGATCAGACCCTCGCGCCCGGCGCGGCGGATCTCGATCGTCTTCACCGAGATGTCCATCGTCTCGGCCTTGTGGAGCACGGGCAGGACGACGGCGCCGGTGAAGGTTACGTCGACCTTCTTGGTCTTGGAGATGATCAGCGCTTTGCCCTGCTCGACCTTGCGGAACAGGCGGGTGATGACGAAGGCGATGGCGATGACGATGAGCAGGACAACGGCGATGAGCACGCCGATGCCCAAGGAGATGGCATCCATAGAAGAGTCCTTGGCGGCTTGTCGGTACGGAAGTGGCACAAGCGAAGTAGGGGTGGCCGGCCGTTACGGGGACGGGCGGCGGGCAGTTCCGTCAGGACGGTCCGAAGCCCCGAAGCGCCGAAGCCCCGAAGCCTCGAAGTCTCGAAGCGCCGGTCGGACCAGGCCGATCAGGCTGCCCCGGCCGCCCCGGTGAACCGCTGACCCGGGTCGTCCGGCCGGATCACCCGGGCCGGACGGGTCACCCGGGAAACCGGGCCACCCGGATCGGCCGGGTCAGCTGTCCGCCCCGCCCGGCAGCTGCTGCTGCGGTCGGGCGTTCGGACCGGGATCGAGCGCCGCGTCGTAGGGCGAGACCCAGAAGAACTCGCCGTCCTCGTCGTACGCGTAGAGGAGTCCGGAGCCGCCCATGACGAGCGGCGCTTCCTCCGCACCCGGTCCGGGGAGCGGGAAGGGCTCGGCCCGGCGGACCTGCACGATGGCCGTCGATCCGTCGTAGGACACGACCTCGGCCTGGCCGAACGTCGCGGTGACGGAGCCGGTGCGGATCGTGCAGACGCTCCCGACGAAGTCCAGCCTCGATGGCGGAGGTTCCGCCGGGAAATACCGGCGGAAGCGGTGGACGAGGAGGCGGACGGCTCCCCAGGCGAGGAGCAGCGAACCGGCGAGCACGGCGACGGCGAGCACGGCGCGGGTGGTGGTGCCGGTCCCGCTGTGGCGCAGCAGAACGGTGCCGGTCAGGCTGCCGAACCAGGAGAAGACGACCAGCAGGGAGACGGAGACGGAGACCGGTACACCGCCGAGACCGGCCGGGCCGGTGTCGAGGTCCGCGTCGAAGGAGTCGTGACCGGCGGCCCCGGCCAGCACCAGCAGCCAGAAGCAGACGACGACGACCAGAGCGGCGCCGAAGATGACAGCGGGGAATCCGAGCGCCGCGCTCAGGAACTCGCCCAACGGTCCCACCCCCTGCGTCCTGCGCACGGGCCCTGAGGCGGTGCGCGACCTTTTGATGCCGGTACGGGGGTGGCGAGCGGCCGGTCGGCGGGCGCCGGGGCCCCGGCCGCTGCGGCACTGTCGGTGCCTGCCGCAGCGGCCGGGTTGTTCCCCCGATGGAGCCCTCCCACCGGATCCCGAACCCTCCTCGAACCGTCCGTGGTCCCCCGTGGACGATCCGGGATCCGAGACCCGCGAAGGGCTCCCGTTCCCCCGTTCCCCGTGCTCCCCCGTGTGCTTCCCCCGTGTTGTTGCTGACCTGATCCTGTCACCGGGGGCCCGCCCAGCGCATTGCCGGATCCCGGCAATCTTTACGCTTTGCTAATGCCGGGCACCGGCACCGCCCCGTGTGCGTTGGGGAAATGACAGGACTGTTGCAAGGCTGAAGGAGAGTGCGTGGCCGAGCCAAGGATTCCCGAGGAAATGCTGGGCAATTATGCCCATATCCTGGGTGAAGTCGCCCTGACCGGAAGGCGTCTGACGCGTAACGAACTGGAGGCGCGCCGAGCACTCGGGCGTGCGGCGGCGGACGCCGGGCATCAGCTGCGCGCCCTGGTGACGATGCATCTGGCACAGACACGTGAGGCCTGGCCGCGCGCCGCTGCCGGAAACTCCCCCGCCGTGACCGATGCCGTCCTGGCCGCGGTGGAACAGGCGATCGACGCGTTCGCCGAGGGCTTCGAGCGCGCCCAACGGCTCACCGTACGGCGGGAGGAGGCGGCGCGCCGGGAATTCATCGACGACCTGCTCTACGGGCGCAGCGATCTGGTCCGGCTCGCGGAGCGCGCGACCCGCTTCGGCCTGCGGCTTTCCCGGGCGCACGCGGTCGCGGTGGCGTCGGGCCCGGAGGCGTACACGGAGACGGACGCGGTGCCGCGCAGTGTGGAGACGGCGCTGTTGACGCGGTTCAGCGGCCGCAAGATCCTGCTGACGACGAAGGACGGCCGGATCGTCTGCATCGCCCCGGGCAGCCAGCCCGATGTCCTGCGCTACTTCGCCAAGCAGGCGCACGCGGCGACGGACGGCGGCCGGGTCGCGGTCGGCCGCCCGCACAAGGGTCCGGGCGGGGTGGTCCACTCGTACGACGAGGCGCTCGAAGCCCTCGATCTGGCGGACCGGATGGGAATGGACGACCCCGTGCTGTACGCCTCGGACCTGATGGTCTACCCGGTGCTGACCCGGGACCGGCAGGCGATGGCCGATCTGGTGCGCAGCGAGCTGGGCCCGCTCCAGAAGGCGAGGGGCGGTGCGGAACCGCTGCTGAACACGCTGGCGGTCTATTTCGACGCGGGCTGCGTTGCCGCCGAGACGGCCCGCCGACTGGCCCTGAGCGTAAGGGCGTTGACGTACCGCCTGGAGCGCATCCACCAGTTGACCGGGTCAGACCCCTCGGACCCGATGCACCGCTACAGCCTGCAGACGGCGGTCATCGGGGCCCGGTTGCTGGACTGGCCGGCCAAGGAGCTGTGACACGCCCCGGCCGGCCCGGGTGTTACGCGCTCTACAGGTCGAACTCGTGCGGCGGCAGGTCGAGCGCGAAGCACGCCTCCCGCACGACGGCCTGCTCGGTCGCGTCGAAGTCGCCGTCGGCGCCGCCGATGACGATGCCGATCTGGATCACCGCACGGGCCTCGGCCGGCTTCTTCTTCGCCTTGGCGACCTCCTGGACCACGCTGACCTTGCCGAGGGCGAAGTCGGCGGTGAGCTGGTCGACGTACGCGTTGAAACGCCGCTGGAGGTCGTCCGCGGGGAAGTTCCGCAGGACGTCGTTGGACGCGATGAGCGCCGCGACGCGCTGGCGCTCGGACGGGTCGACGGAACCGTCGGCGGCGGCGACCAGGGCGCACATGGCCATGCTCGCGTCCCGGAACGACCCCGACTTCAGCTCGTTCTTCTTCGCCTCCAACTGCGTCTGCATCGACGACGCGGATTCCTTGATGCGATCCCACAGAGCCATGACATCTCCCTACGCCGAGCATCTCTACAAACATGTAGAGATTAACAGCCGAGGCGCCCCCGGGCGCCGAGAACGAGCCGCTCCGCGGCCTTCGGACACGCATCGGCCGGATGCCGTCCCGTACGGCTGAGCGATACTCAACAGCCTTTGCGTGAACCGGAAGTGACGGAGGGTTCGTTCCACGGAACCCGTGCCCGACCCTCTATCGTGGTCGCCATGTCCGCCGATCTGATCCGCATCGTGTCCCGCGACTCCCCGATGGCGCTCGCCCAGGTGGAGCGGGTGCGCGCCGAGTTGGCCGATTTCCACCCCGGCATCCGTACCGAGGTCGTCCCGGTCCGGACGACCGGCGACAAGTGGATGGGCGATCTCAGCGCCCTCGGCGACCCGGCGGCGTACCGCGAGACGACCGCCGAGCGGATGTTCCTCCATGTGCTGCAGGGCCACTGCAACAGCCCGATCGCCGGGTACGCGCAGGTCGAGCGGAACGGCGACCTCTCGCTGCGGGCGAAGGTGTTCACGCCCGACGGCAAGACCGTGCTGAACGCGCACGAATGGGCGGGGCCGCTGGACCCGGCCACCCTGGGCACGTCCGTCGCGGTGGCGCTGCTCCGGCAGAGAGCGCGGGAACTGATCGACGGCATCGCGCACTGAGACGTGACGTACGGACGACGAAGCCCCCGGACACCAGGCAGATGTCCGGGGGCTTCGTCGTCCGCGATCCGCGATCCGCGATCCGCGATCGGCGGTCGGTGGCGGGCGCGCGCCTACTCGTGCTTCTCGCCCGCCGGTTCCGGGGTGAGGTCGTCGTGCGTGGGCAGCCGGCGCTCGGGCGCGGACTTCGCGACGGGCTCCTTCGCCGCCGCGTCGCCCGTGCCCTTGCCGCCGCCGCGCCGGGCCTCGATCTTCGCGGCGATGGGCTGCGTCCACCGGGCGGTGAGCGGGCCGACGATGACGAGGATCAGGACGTACGCGGTGGCGATGGGGCCGATGCGCGGTTCGGTGGCCACGGCCAGACCGGCGATGACGATGGAGAACTCACCGCGCGCCACGAGGGTGCCGCCCGCCCGCCAGCGACCGCGCGAGCCGACTCCGGCGCGGCGGGCCGCGTAGTAGCCGGTGGCGATCTTGGTGAAGACGGTGACGATGGCCAGCAGGGCCGCGGGCAGCAGCACCGGCGGGATGTCGGCCGGGTTCGTGGAGAGCCCGAAGAAGACGAAGAACACGGCGGCGAACAGGTCCCGCAGCGGCGTGAGCAGCTTGCGGGCGCCCTCGGCGACCTCGCCGGAGAGCGCGATGCCGACGAGGAACGCGCCGACGGCCGCGGACACCTGGAGCTGCTGGGCGACACCGGCGACCAGGACGGTGAGGCCGAGGACGACCAGGAGCAGCATCTCCGGGTTGTCGGAGGAGACCGCGCGGCTGATCAGGCGGCCGTGGCGGAGCGCCAGGTAGAGGACGAGCCCGACGGCCCCGAGCGCGATCACGAGCGCGAGGCTGCCGCCGGCCAGGCTGACCCCGGCGAGCATGGCGGTGAGCAGCGGCAGATACACCGCCATCGCCAGGTCCTCCATGACGAGGACGCCGAGGATGACGGGTGTCTCGCGGTTGCCGAGCCGGCCGAGATCGGTCATGACCTTGGCGATCACGCCGGACGACGAGATCCAGGTGACACCGGCGAGCGCGACCGCGCCGACGGGACCCCAGCCGAGGATCAGTGCGGCGACGGCGCCGGGCGTCGCGTTGAGGACGAAGTCCACGGCACCGGACGGGTACTGCGTCTTCAGACTGGTGACCAGCTCCGAGGCGCTGTATTCGAGCCCCAGCAGCAGAAGGAGCAGGATGACGCCGATCTCGGCGCCCACCATGGTGAATTCCTCGCTCGCGTCGAGCGGGATCAGCCCACCGTGCCCGAACGCCAGCCCGGCGAGGAGGTAGAGCGGAATCGGAGAGAGCCCTATCCGCCCGGCGAACCGCCCGACGAGCCCCAGCCCGAGGATGACGGCCCCCAGCTCCACCAGCAATGCAGTCGTGTCATGCACGGTCAGCCCTCCGCAATGATCTCGGAGAGCGCGTCGACGCCCTCACGCGTACCGACGGCGACGAGAGTGTCCCCGATGGCCAGTCGAAAATCCGGTTCCGGCGACGGGTGCGCGCTGTGGGTGCGCAGCACCGCCACGATGGACGCCCCGGTCCGCGTCCGCGCCCGCGTCTCCCCCAGCAGCCGCCCGCCGTACGGGGAGCGGGACCCGAGCGGGATGTGCTCGGTGACGAGGTCGATGCCCTCGGTCCGTACGGCGTCGATGGGCGCCGGATCGATGAGGTGCGCGAGCGCGGTGGCCTCGGCCGTCGTCAGGGGGACGGAGAGTTGGCACGAATCAGGGTCGTCCTGTTCGTAGAACCCGATGAACCGGCGTCCGTCGTGGTGGACGACGACCGAGATGTGCTGCCCTGTCTCGGTCGTGAAGTCGTACTGAGCACCCACTCCGGGCAGTGACGTGCGGCGGGTTCCCATGGCTTCCTCCCGAGACGTGCGGCGGCGTGCGCGCACTTGGCGATCTCTTTATTCGGCCATTACCTTATCGGGCGGCTCCAACCCGTCGATGGGCCGCAGCCGGAAGCCGCACGGGGCCGCGGGACGGCCTCCGGGTCGCGCTGCCCTGTCGATGCCTGTTCGTCCCCGCCCGTCCCTGTCCGGAAATCGCCCCTGGGCGTTCGCGTACGGAGAGGAAGGGAGCGGGGTCAAGGACATTCCTCCTCGAACTTCACCGCGGTGATCTCCACAGGCTGCCCCTTCAGCTTCACGCCGGGTCCGGGCGCCTGGGTACAGACCTTCCAGTTGCTCTCCAGCAGCACCATGCGGTCTTCGGCGGCGTCCGTCACGGTCACCGAGGTGCCCGAGTCGAGTGCCCCCCGCGCCGCCTTCACCGACTTGCCACCGAGGTCCGGCATCCGGCCGCCCGCCGATTCCAGAGGCTGTTCGTCCTTGGCGGGACAGTCCTCCTCGAGCTTCACCGAGCCGAAGTCCAGCCCGGTCTCCGTGGACACGGTTCTGCCCGCCTTGACGTTCTGCGAGCAGACCTTCCAGTTCCGGTCGAGGACCTGCATCCGGTCCCGTCCCAGACTGTCGTGGGACGTGAGGCCGTAGAAGCCCTTCGCCTGGGCGGTGTCCTGCGCCGACTGGAGGCCCATGCCGACGAAGTCCGGCACGGGTGCTTCCTTGCCCGAGCTCTCGGCGGTGGGCTTCGCCTTCTCCTTCGGGTCGGCGGGTTTGTCGTCGGAGGCGTCCACCGGCTTGGGTTCAGCGGTCGCGGTGACCGTGACTGTGACTCCAGGTGCGGGCCTCGCACCGCTCGTGGTCTCCGTACCGCCGCTCCCGGCGCTGCCGATGATCACACCGACGAAGAACAGGCCGAGCGCGGAAGGGATCACGACGCGCTTCCGTGCCCAACCCGGTCGCGCTCCGGGCGGTGTCGAAGGCGGCGCCGGAGGCTGTCCCCACTGCGGCTGGGTCTGGTTGTTCCAAGTCATTTGTCCCCCAAGGGTGGTTCGCGGAGGAACGACCGTAACGACCGGGTGGGCGAGCAGGTGGGCAGAATGCTCCGGATGTGTTGGAACTGTGACGCATACGTGAGGGCGGCCGACGGCCCTCGCACGGCGGTACACGGTCCTGTGGCTCGGTGAGCCTGACCCTCACGTCACGAAAGGATCACCGGACGCGAGCAACTCCAGGGCTTTTCCCGGAGAAGGGCGCTTCGCCCTGGCTGCCGGTCCGCGTCCGTACCCGAGGGGTCGGCCTCGGAGCGTGCCGCCAACTGCCCAGCCGACGCCAGGGTCTCGTCGCCGAGCCGCCCGAACCGGTGGGCCGTGTGCCCGAGGCAAGGACCGGCCGTCCCGAGCAACTGACTGCCGGACACGGCCCGGGCGCCTACCCGCACGCACCAGTACTCGACGAACTCCGTATACGCGCCGCGGGACTAGGCAGGCGGCCGGGGCGCTCGCGCCGAGATCGTGGGGGCGAGCAGCTCCAGGGCCTCGTCCCAGGGAAAGGGCTCCTCGTCGCCGTCGGACGCGGGCGGCTGGTACGTACGGGAACCGATGAGGACGCCCATGTCGCGCAGCCGGGCCAGGCTCTGCCCGTACGCGGGGTGCTTCGCGAGAACGGAGTTCACGGCTGGGAGGACGGCGGTGGGGACGCCGAGCCCGTACGCCTCGCAGAGGATGCCGAGGGCCAGGGTGTCCGAGATTCCGGCCGCCCACTTGTTGATCGTGTTGAACGTGGCGGGCGCGACGACGATCGCGTCCGGGTCCGGAAACGGCCGCGGGTCGCCGGGGGAGCGCCAGGCGGAGCGGATCGGATACCCGGTCCGCGCCTCGACTGCCGCCGCGTCCAGGAACCCGAGCCCCTGCGGGGTGGCGACGACGCCCACGTCCCACCCGGCGTCCTGCGCGGCGGCGAACAGCCGGTCGACCTCGCGGGCGACCCCGGCCGCGCAGACGACGACGTACAGGAACGGCTTACGGTCCGGCTGCTCGCTCATGGGCTCCCCTGTTGATCGCTGAGGCGGTGCGGCTCAGCAGCGTACGGCGGGCCGGGGGCGATAGTGGGAGGGCCCTGGGTCGGCCGGCACCGATGAGTTCCGGCGGCGGATCCGGTCTGATCACCGACACCGAGAACACCGAGCACAGAGAACGCAGGAGGACGGCGTGGCACAGCTGCTGAAGGTCCAGAACTTCACCGTGTCGAGCGATGGGGTCGCCGCCGGTGAGAACCAGACGCTGGAGCGGCCGTTCGGCCACGTCGACCCCGGGCGGCTCTTCTCCTGGGCGGGCGCGACGGCGAGCTGGCCGAACCGCACGGACCCCGGTGGGAGTCGCGGCCTGGACGACTACTTCACACGGGACTTCGCCCACAACATCGGTGCGGAGATCATGGGCCGCAACAAGTTCGGCCCGCAGCGCGGCCCTTGGGAGAACCACGAGTGGCAGGGCTGGTGGGGCGAGGAACCCCCGTTCCACACCCCGGTGTTCGTCATGACGCACCACGAGCGCCCGTCGTTCACCCTCTCCGACACCACGTTCCACTTCGTCGACGCCGACCCGGCGACGGTGCTGGACCGGGCGAAGGAAGCGGCGGGCGGCAAGGACGTCCGGCTCGGCGGCGGAGTCACCACGATCCGCGAGTTCCTCGACGCCGGCCTGATCGACACCCTGCACGTGGCGGTCTCCCCGGTGAAGCTGGACACGGGCCTGCGCCTGTGGGGGTCGCCGGACGAACTGCTGGACCGCTACCACCTGGAGGCGGTGCCCAGCCCGAGCGGCGTGACACATCACCTGTTCTGGCGGAAGTGACGGCGAGGGCCGCCCAGATCCGCGAAACGCCCGGCGTCGCGGCAACGGATCGGGGAGAGTCGATTGCGTAGTCGTCCGAGTGCGCACAGGTACGAAGCGCACTCGGGCACCGCGCGCTGCCCACCCGCAGCCGGCCCGAAAAGGACTTCCGCCTTGTCGCCCTTCGAACCTCGATACGCTCCCGCCGGTGATGTGGGCGCGGCGCTCATGCTGATCGACTCCCGGCTCAGGACCGTCCACGCGGGCAGGAGCGGGGCCGATCCCGAACAGGAACAGTTGGTCCAGCAACTCCTCACGTCACTCGGCCCGGAGGGCCTGGACGACGTGCGGGACGGGGCGTGCACACTCGTCTATCTGTACATGAAGTGGCTCCGGGAGGCCCACGAGGCGCACGAGAAGGACGTCATCGAGTACGTGGTGCCGACCCTCGTCACGTCCCTGAAAATGCTGCCGAGAAGCGTCCCGCCCGAGGCGGTCCCCACGATGGCGGGCCTGGCCATCGCGGCCGCCACCGGCCTGAGCCCCACCCTGTGGCGCAAGCAGTACGGCGACTGGACGGAAGCGGAACTGACCGCGCTGGAGGCGACGGCGTTCCTGCTCGCGGAACACATCAACCGCATGACGGACGACCAGAACTTCGCGACCCGCATGATCACGGAGGCGCTGTCGGAGGTGGAGGCGGAGGCGGAGTAAGGGGCGGGAGAGGAACGGCGCTGCGGGGCCCTTCGCGGCCTCGGCCGTTGCTCCTACAGACATCACCGAGACTGTGCGTCCTCCCAGGCTGGCCGTTCAACGCGACCGGCGAACCGCTGCGCTGGCCTTGGGTCCTGCGAGCCACGACCCGGCAGAAGATCACCAATCTGACTTAGATTCATTCATCGGAACCAGTAGCCCAATACGGACCCGAGTCAAGTATTGACGTCTTTTACACCGAACCGGGAAGCGGTCGGGAGAAAGAACTCGTTTGGGCTGGAGACGGAGTGCAGATTTGGCTCCAACTCCTCCTCCATATTCACCGCCTCAAAGAATATCCCACCTTGATCCTCGATGAGCCCGAGGTGTTCTTGCATGCTGACCTGCAACGGCGACTAGTAAGGTTGATCGACTCGCTGGGAATTCAAGTGGTATTGGCGACTCACTCTAGCGAAGTGCTGGCTGAGGCAGACAGTAAGTCGATCGTATGGATTGACAAATCCAAGCGAAACGCCATTCGAGCCCCTCGCAGGGAGGGGCTCGAAACGCTTAGCACATCCCTGGGAACTGCATTCAATCTGGGCATGGCGAAGGCTCTGCGTGCCAAAGGGATTGTTTTCGTCGAGGGTAAGGACCTGAGAACCCTAAGGATGCTTGCCAAGAATCTCGGATATACGAATATTGTTGCAGATATGGAGCTCGCCGTAGTCCCGATCAACGGATACTCGAACTGGAGCAGCGCCGAAGCATTCGGCTGGTTGGTCAAAGACTTCTTGAAGGGGTCGGTTGGTTCGATCATTATCCTGGATCGTGACTATAGGACACAGTCCCAGGTCGATTCGGTCACGGGAAAATTGAGAGAAGCAGGCATTGAATGCCATGTATGGTCTAAGAAAGAACTCGAAAGCTACCTAATCTCCCCGACCGCGATTGCCCGAATTTCGGGTTGTCCGCTTGTCGAGGTAGAACGAGTCATGGGTGAAATCATGAATTCCATGCAGGGGGACATCTTTGCCAGGGTGAATTTTGAGCGCCAGTCCGTGGAGCGGTCGGGGAAAAACCACGAAGTAAACATTACTGCTGCCGCTCTTGCCGACTTTACGCCACGATGGTCTAAAGTGGAATACAGGCAATCGGTTTGCCCGCCGAAAGAAATTATGTCGCAGCTAAATCGGCACTTGCAGAGCAACGGATATAAGGGTGTGTCTTTTGATGCGCTCGCGAAACGCATTAA
Source organism: Streptomyces sp. SID14515 (assembly GCF_010548505.1). NCBI lineage: Bacteria > Bacillati > Actinomycetota > Actinomycetes > Kitasatosporales > Streptomycetaceae > Streptomyces > Streptomyces sp. SID14515. The sequence continues at coordinate 107,172 of NZ_JAAGMH010000134.1, forward strand.
CCAGGATGAGATTCCTGCCGAAATGCTGCAAGTTCTGCACAAGATCAATACCCTAGCTAGCTAGCTAGCGCTCGGGTGCAGAGCACACCAAAAGGGAGTAGCCCGGACTGGAGGCGATCGATGATCAAGTTGAACGCAATGACGGGCTCAGCAGGTGGAGGGTGGCTCGGTGAGTGTCTAAGTGCGTGACAACCGCGACGCACATTGGCGAACACCCGTGGACGTCTGCGTACCATCAGTGCAGGTGAAAGCACAAGAGATCATGGGTAGTCAGCATTTCAGTTGCTTCAGGATGAAGCGGTCGATAGGGCTCCCCCGGGCGCCTTCGCCTCGGTGCGGGACGTCTCGACCGTCGGTGAAGCGCTAACTCGCCGGCACGGCCCACTCGACGGGGCCGATCTCGCCACCCTGGTAGATGATCCGATCCGGCCGCTGCCCCTTCTCGACCACGAACGGAATCTTTCCACGTAGACAGTCGCCCGGACGTAGTGTTCCCCCGTCCACCGGGTACTCCGGCTTCGGCAGGCCGGAGCCGATGAGTCCCCTCGTCTCGACGCGGGTGTCATCTCGGAAACCGAGAGACCATGGGGTCTGAAACACCGTGATGTCGTCGCCGTTGTCATTGCAGACCTTCACCTCGACGGCAATCCACTCAGGATTCTCCGCATCGGTCGCATCGGCGGGCCAGTTCCTTACAGAGACGGGCTGTTCGTAGCCGATGACGGTGCTGATGCCGCTGGTTGCGACGTTCTCCGGGGTGGCAGGGTGTGTCCACCTGTAGGGCTCGCCGATGGCCAGCGCTGTGGGCTGCGTCGGGCTGGCAGGGGTCGACTCGGTGGATGGCGAGGGCCTCGGAGTGTTGCTGGCCTTGCCGTCTGTGCGGGAGTCGGAGTCGCCGCATCCGGCCAGCAGTGTGGCCGATACGGCAGGGAGCAGGGCGGTGGCGGCGCGCATAGTCCCCCAAGGACGAGTAGATCGTGATCGCATCATGTAGCACATGGAGATTTCGTGGGGGCTATGTGACGGAATAGTGACTCTCGCGAGTGAGAGGTCGGCACGCGTGGGCTGCCTGCGGTTGGCAGCAACGGCGTCCCACCGTCGCGTTCCTGAACAACCCGCTGCGGCAGCCAAAGCGCGTGACCTGCCTGCCCACGGAACCGAGGGCCGAACTCCTGAGAGCAGCGGTTCCTGGAACGCAGCGGCAGTGGTCAGTCGGCGCAGGCGACCAGTGGGCTGCCCCCTCGTTGAGGAACGGCAAGGTGTTCTATGTCCGATCGGCAGAATCGATCACCCTGCGTCCGAGTCCGTGCAGCCGTCGTCGCTGAAGTCGACGCTCGAAGACTCCAGGGTGCCGCCCTGCTGGTTGCGCCTGACTTCCCATCCAGTAGGTGGCGCCGCTGTCTAGCGGTGGCCAGAACTTCCACCGCTTCGGCTCAACCAGCCCTGCGGTGTGCGTGCCAGGCCTCAGCGGCTGTTGCGAGGCGCAGGGTCCACGGGCTGGGGTCGGCTTGGCTGATCTCGGACCAGATGTTGGCGTTGGCGGCGGCGAAGGCGGTGATGCCTTCGGCGGGGGCGGTGTGCCAGGAGGGGATTTCGGCGGCCCAGTGTTCGGCGGATGCGGGGGTGTGTCCGGCGGCGATGAGCCACATGACCCAGTAGCCGGCGTCGAGCCAGGCCGCGCCGCGAGTTGCCCAGGCCCAGTCGACCAGGCGGGCCCGATCGCCCTGGGGCGCATGGTCGTCGACCAGGACGTTGGTGTTGTTCAGGTCGGTGTGGAGGAGGTGGGGTCCGGCGAAGTGGTGGAGGTCGTCGGGGTGGGTGGTGTAGTTCGCCAGGCGTTGTTCGGCGTGGCGGAGTTCGATGTCGGGGCAGGGGGTTTCGCCGACGCGGCGCAGGAGGGTGGCGACTTCGGGCAGGTCGGGGGAGCCGGGGGCGTAGTCGGCGTGGTGGCCGCTGAGCGGTTCGAAGCCGAGGAGGTCCCAGCCTGCTGTTTCGACGTGCCAGCGGAGGGTGGGGGCCAGACCGGTGAGGAAGGGGGCGACGGCGGCTTCCCGTCGTTGGGTCCAGGCGCGGGGGTGGTCGGTGCGCAGTCCCTTGATGTGCCAGGTGCCCGTCGTGGAGGTGACGCGGGCGGCGATCTCGCTGTTGAAGCCCTCGGTTGTCTCCTCGATTGTGAGGAGGGGGCCGGTGTGCTTCTCGATGGCGGCGCGGGCGGCGGGCGGCAGCTGGTCGAGGCCGATGCGGGTGGTCGCCATGGGCTTCACTCTTCCACGGAGGCGGGTGCGGGTGTGGGCGGGCAGTGGTGCGGGGGCTTCCGGACGGAAGAACGTCCGGAAGCCCCCGCGGTTCTGCGCGACCGGGGGGCTACCGGTACGGGTTGTCGTCGTTGCAGCCCGGGATGGCCCCTTCGGACAGCACCTCCAGGTCGTCCAGGAGGATCACTCCCTCGGGCTCTTCCTGGGTCTGCGGTCGGGGGCTGATCTCCACCATGACAGCGGTCATGACGCTTCCTCGCTTCCGTGTTGGCAGTAGGTGTTCAGTGGTGCCTTCGCCTCCTGGTACGCCTTGGCGAGCGGTCGGCAGACCCGGCAGGTGCCGGAGAGCTGACAGCCGCCGCAGCCACCGGTGCGAAGCATCTGGGCATCGGCGATGCCGGGCAGGCGGAGGAGTCCGTCCAATCCCTCGGTCATGAGGTCGACGGGGTTCTCGCGGCCGACTTTGCACATGGTCGCCAGGCCGTGCGGGTCGACGTGGAAGAAGGTGTGGCCGGCGGGGCAGCCCTTGAAGACGCTGGTCTTGTCCAGGAAGCCGGGTGCCTGCGCGGCCAGCGGCTCGGGTGCGCCGGTGTACGTGGGGGAGATCGTGCCGTACTCCTGGCGGCCCGCCCCGTACTGATCGGCGAGGGCGCGCATGGCGTCCAGCTCATGGGCGTTGTGCCGGGTGATGATCAGCGCCAGCTCCAGCGCGATGCCCGCCTCGCGCGCCGCGACGAGCCCCTTCTCGACCAGCTTGAACGCTCCCGGCTTGCGGGTGAGCGAGTCGAAGCTGTCCGGGGTCGCCCCGTAGAGGGAGACGGTCACCTTGTGCGCCGGCAGTTCGCGCAGGAGGTCGATGATCTCGGGGCGGTGGAGCCGGGAGCCGTTGGTCAGGATCTCGATCAGCATCCCGGAGCGGTGAGCGAGGGTGTACGCGTCGACGAAGTCCTGGTCGATCAGCGGTTCGCCGCCGGTGAACTGGAGCCACAGGACCCCGGCGTCCCGTAATAGGTGCAGGAGCCAGATTTTGTCCGCCCAGGGCAGTCCCTCGAACTTCCGCTCCGCGAGGTAGCAGTGCTCGCAGTTGAAGTTGCAGCCTTTGTTGATCTCGTACGTGGCCCGGCCGTAGCCGAGATGGGTCTCGGGGCGTATGAGGACGGCGTCCCGCATCACGGCACCCGCCAGGTCCACGTTCCAGGCCGTACGGGCGTGGTCGAGGAGCCAGGCTGGCAGAGGGCTGCTGCTCTCGGCGATCGATGCCAGCTCTTCGTACAGTGCCCGGGGGATGCGCATGCCGCCCTTGGAGCCGGGGCGGGCGATCAGGAACGTTCCGTTGTACGGGCTCGCGATCAGCTGGTGCACGAGACCTCCCTCGGGGTGTCTTCCCAGGTGTGCTGCTCGGGGTGCCCGGCGAACAGGCAGCAGCCGTCTCCGTCGGGGCCCGGGGCGGCCACGGCGCAGTCCCGCAGCACGACGAGGTTCATCCAGTGCTCACGCCGGCGGAGCCAGAGGGCGATGCCGTACTCGTCGAGTTCGGCCAGGAGCCCGTAGTGCTCGTCGCCCTCGTGGACGGACAGCTGACACCGGACGGCTCGGTCGACGCACCCGGCCGGAGCCAGCTGCCGTGCCTCCTGCACCAGGCCCAGCGGCACCCTGCGCCAGTGCTTGCACCGCATCACGACACCATCCGTAGACGGTCGATGGACTTCCGCCCCATGCACTGTCTGCATGCGCAGGGCGGGAATCCGCCAGGGTTGTCGGGGAGTACCGGGTTGTCGCCCACGCATACCTCCGTGAGAGGCCCCCACGTGCGGCCCGAGTCGTGCGAGACCCGGAGTGTCATCCGTACCTCAGCAGTCTTGAATGACGGCATGAGTCACCTCATGTAGAAGAGATAATCTCCTTCACTCATGTATATGAGTGATGCTCGATAGAGTGCCGTACTCCTGTATATGAGTCAAGGGGCCGCCGGGGTGGGCGCTCGCGGGTTATGGGCCTGACGGCTACTCAGTCCGCAGCTGGGAAGCGGTAGTCCAGGACGAACTGGTCGGCGGCCATGACGGTGTCGCACACCTCCACGACTCGTCCGGCCCGCGTTTCCGCGTTCCGGACCAGGTGGATCACGGGAGAGCCCGGGCTCAGTGCGAGCGCGGTCGCCTCGGCCTTGGTCGCGAGGCGGGCCCGGACGGTTTCGGTGAACTCGGAGAGGGTGTGGCCGTGGTCTTCGAGGCGGGCGTAGATCCCGCCGCCGCCGGGATTCTCGGTGAACATCTCCGGGATGTCCTTCACCACGTCCCACGGGAGGTACGAGGTGGCCTCTTCCGTGGGCACGCCCTCCCTGAAGTAGCGGCGCTTGCGGGCGAGGACCTGGGAACCGGTGGATACGCCCAGCCGCTCGGCGATCTCCTGCGGTGCCTCAGTGGGACCAATGAAGAGGACGGTCACCGACGGCTTGCCGCCGGCCTGTTCGGCTTCCGCGAGGTAGGCCGCCTTGCCCGCCTTCCGGTGTGCGCGGCGGAACCGGTCGGAGGACTTGCGCTGTACGGGCGGCCTGGACCGGACGAACGAACCCCGGCCGTGGTGAGTTTCGATCAGCTGGGTCGCCCGTAGCTCGGCGACCGCTTTGCGTACGGTGCCCGAGGCGACGCCGTACCGCTCCATGAGGGCCGTCTCGCTCGGTACGGCGGCCCCGGCTCCCAGGACGCCGGACCGGATCTGCGCGGCAAGGTCGTCGGCAATCTGGAGATACTTAGCCTTGGCCGAAGAGGTCACATCGCTGCTCGCCATAGTCCTTCTGAGTCTCCTATTCTCATGTACATGAGTAACATCCGTCAGGAAACCCCGTCAACGCCGCTCCACTCCGTGTCCGTAGCCGGGGTGGTCGTCCGGGAGGACGGCAGAGTGCTCACGATCAAGCGGGTGGACAACGGGACCTGGGAGCCGCCCGGAGGAGTGCTCGAACTGGCCGAGGCCCCCGAGGACGGCGTCCGACGCGAGGTCTACGAGGAGACCGGCGTCAAGGTCCGGGTGGACCGGCTCACCGGGGTCTACAAGAACACTGCCCGAGGCATCGTCGCCCTGGTCTTCCGCTGTCGCGTCGAAGGGGGTCACGAGCAACTGACGAATGAGGCATCGGCAGTTGAATGGCTGACTCCGGACGAGGTGACCGGCCGCATGGCCGAGGTCTACGCGGTTCGGGTCACCGATGCCCTGCTCGACGGTGCGCCGCGCCTGCGTACCCATGACGGTCGAAAGCTCGCGTGATTCATGAGTCGGCCTCACGGCTCGGCGGCCCGCAGGTTCGGCCGGCCTCGCTGCCAAGGACCTGGAACGTGGCCGCTGAGAGAATCCACGGGTGCTGATCGAGGGGTACGGCCACGGGCCGGTCGTGGCGGGGAGCCGCTCGTGGGGCGGCGTGGCTTCTCGGCCAACCACCTGCTGGCGATGTGCGGTGCCGGGACGTGTGCCGAGCGGGCCGTTCCTGAGTGGTTCGGTGGGGACGGGGCCGATGCCGACGCCCTCGCCGAGGTGCTCTTCGATCCCGAACAGTGGCCGATGTTCCGGGCCTTGGTGCCGGACGGGCACCCTGTTCCCGGTGTTGTCGTGGTCTACCGCAATCTGGTCGACGAGTTCGGGGTCGACTACCTCCCCGGCGGTCCGGGCACGGGCGCGGGCTTGAGTTCGGCCCTGGGCCCGGGGCTTTCGTGGCGTGAGCTGATTCGGGTCGCCGACTGCCCCGAGCCTCCGGCCGACGGCGTCCAGGAAGTCTCCGGGCGCTTCCTGTTGCTTCTGCCTCTCCTGAGTGGAGAGTGGTCGGGCGACGTGGTCCGGGAGCGGATCGTCGCCGCTCTGGTCGCGGTCGGGGCACCAGGGGGCACCGTGGGACGGGCGGCCGGTCATCTGCTCGGCTATCTGGAGCGGCGGGCCCTGCACGATTCCGGCTGGGGCTCGCCACTCAGCGGTGGTTGAGAGGGCCGTCGCCTCACCCGGCGCGGAAGACGACCGCCGTGCCCAGCGCCGCCTTTGCCGGTACGAAGAGGTCGCCGGTCGGCGTCTCCCGCACCGGGACGCCGTTGCGGTGGAGCAGATCCCGGGTCAGGGGCAGGTCGTGCACCGTTACGGTGTACGCCACCAGAGCCGGGAGCGCGGGTGGCTCCTCGCCCGGCAGGGTCCTGGGCAGGGCCGACTTCGGGATGAGCCTCAGGGCCGCGCCGTCGAGGTCGAAGATCAGGGCCTGGCCCTCCTGGCGCGGGCTGCGGTCCAGGTAGGTCGCGTAGCGGTCGTGCGTGGCGGCCAGGTCCTCGTCCGCCACGCACAGCGTCGCCTCGGCCAGACCCGTCGCCCCGTTGGGGTGGTCCAGGTGTCGTGCGGACTGGATGCCCGGGTCGAGGTCGGCGACGACGCCCACCCTGCCCTCCGGGACGGTGCCGAGGTCCGTGGCTGTGTTCGGCTCCTGCCCGTCGATCTCCAGGTAGCGGATCGTCTCGATCGCCGAGTCGGCTCCCGAAGGTGCCGCCCGCCGCACCGTGTTGACCCCGCCGTGCCGTACACCCGCCCCCGTCAGACGCGCGGCCGCCTCCTCGATCACGGGCGACGAGAACATGAGGATGTGCAGGCCCTGGAAGCGGTCGAGGTAGGCGGCCAGGTTGGCGCTCGTCCCCCCGATCCGCTCCACCAGTTGCTGCAACACCTCGGCCGGGGCCTCCAAGGGGACGAGGCGCGTGTCGGCGGGCAGACGTCCGCCGTCGCCGTCCTTCACACAGGTCGCGAGTTCGAGGAAGGAGTCCGGGAAGTCCGCGTGCGTATTGGCCGCCCCGAAAGGCTCGGGCGCCGCGCCTTCGCTCTGTGGCATCGCCGGACAGCTCGGCGGCGGCACGACGAACCCGAGTCGTTCGTACAGGACGCTCGCCTCTGCCAGGTTTTCGACGATGTGGCCCACGTGGTGGAGGCGTGTTGTGTCGTGTGGCATCGCATTACCGTAACTGGCCTCTTTGCGAAGCGTGTTGGTTTGTCGCTCTCCCTCTCTCACCAGCTCAGCAGCGTCCTCACCGTCTCCTCCGTCAGGCCCCGCGCCGGGTCCGTGGCCACCAACAGCGTTCGGGCCGCACGGGATTCCGCCCACAGCCGGGCCTCCGCCGTGTGCGCGTCGTCGACCCAGGCCGCCGGGCGGTCCCCCGTGAAGGCCGCGATCGGCGGGACCTTCGCGGCGGGGGCGAACGGGGCCGGCGGGAAGCGGATCACCGGCAGCGGGGGCAGGGCGAAGTGCGGGGCCAGGTAGGTGTTGCCCTCGTCCTCCCAGCCGGTGGCCCACACCAGGTCGAAGCGGGTGGAGAGCAGGGCCAGCCACGGGGCGTGGGAGTCGTTCAGGCGGACCGGAGGGTCGTCGTCGGGGAAGAAGCCGTGTTCGCGGTAGCCGGGTGGGCAGGCCGGGGCCGCGAAGGGGTTCAGGACGCCGTCCACGTCCAGGAGGAGCAGGGGGCGGGGTGCGGGTGCCCTCGGTGGGCGGTCGCCGTCTTCTCGGTGCATGCGCCCAATGAAGCAGTAAGTGCGGGCGTCCAGTAGCCGTGTGCGGCCAACTACCCCCGCCCCACCACCACCCCCGCCCGGTCGATGCAGATCACGTCCACCGCGACCGGTGCGCCGCGCAGTACCGCCAAGGCCTCGTCGCGGGCGCGGGCCGCCACCAGGTCGCCCAGGGGGACGCCCGCCGCCTCGCACAGGCGCAGGGCCTCCAGGCCCGTGTTGGCGGTGGCGATCCGGGTGGCCAGGTCCTCGTCCGCGCCGCCCGTCCGGGCCAGGTCGGCGAGGAAGGGCTTGTTCACCTGGGAGCGGGCCGAGTGGAGGTCGAGGTGGCCGGCCGCGAGCTTGGAGAGTTTGGCGAAGCCGCCGCAGATCGTGAGGCGGTCGACCGGGTGGCGGCGTACGTATTTGAGGACCGCGCCCGCGAAGTCGCCCATGTCCAGGAGGGCGATGTCCGGCAGGTCGTACTCCGCGCGCACCGTCCGTTCCGACGTCGAGCCCGTGCAGCCCGCCACATGGGTCAGGCCCGCCGCCCGTGCCACGTCCACGCCCCGGCGGATCGAGTCGATCCAGGCCGAGCAGGAGTAGGGGACGACCACCCCCGTCGTGCCCAGGATCGACAGGCCGCCCAGGATGCCGAGGCGGCCGTTCCACGTGGAGCGGGCGATCTCCTCGCCGTGGTCCACCGAGACCGTGATCTCCACGTCCCCCGCGTCACCGTGCTCCGCCGCCACCCGCTCCACGTGCTCGCGCATCAGCCGGCGCGGGACCGGGTTCACCGCGGGCTCCCCGACCTCCAGCGGCAGGCCGGGGAGCGTCACCGTACCGACGCCCGGGCCGGCCCGGAACACCACGCCGGAGCCGGGCGGCAGCCTCCGTACCGTCGACCTCACCAGCGCCCCGTGCGTCACGTCCGGGTCGTCGCCCGCGTCCTTGACCACCCCGGCGCTCGCCCGCCCGGCCGCCAGCTCCTCCACCGCCAGCGCGAACGCCGGGGTCTGGCCCTTCGGCAGCGTGATGCTCACCGGGTCCGGGAAGTCGCCGGTCAGCAGCGCCGTGTACGCGGCCGTCGTCGCCGCCGTCGCACAGGCGCCGGTCGTCCAGCCGGGGCGCAGACCGGTGTGCTTGAGTTGGGCACTGCGACCGCCCCGCGCCTCAGCGTTCATGAGAAGAGTCCGTTCCGATGATGCACGTGCACGTTCTTGTTCTGGGGGGTACCACCGAGGCGCGTCGGCTGGCCGAGAGCCTCGCCGATGACCGGCGTGTCCGGGTCACCACCTCGCTCGCGGGGCGCGTCTCCGCCCCGCGACTGCCGCCCGGCGAGGTGCGGGTCGGCGGCTTCGGGGGCAGCGACGGGCTCGCCGCCTGGGTGCGTGAGCACGGTGTGGACGCTCTCGTCGATGCCACCCACCCCTTCGCCGCGACCATGAGCCGGAACGCGGCCGAGGCCGCCGCGCAGGCCCATGTTCCTCTCCTCGCCCTCCGCCGGCCCGGCTGGGTCGCCCAGGACGGTGACCGCTGGCACACCGCCGGATCGCTCGCCGAGGCGGCCGAGCTGCTGCCCGGGCTGGGGAAGCGGGTCTTCCTCACCACCGGGCGGATGGGGCTCGCCGCCTTCGCCGGAGCCGGACTCGACGACCTGTGGTTCCTCGTGCGGTCCGTCGACGCTCCCGAGCCGCCCTGCCCGGCCCGGATGGAGGTCCTGCTCGATCGGGGGCCGTTCACGCTGGAGGGCGAGCGGGAGATCATTCGGCTCCATCGCGTCGATGTGCTCGTCACCAAGGACAGCGGCGGGGACGCCACCGCGCCCAAGCTCGCCGCCGCCCGTGAGGCCGGGATTCCCGTCGTCGTGGTGCGGCGGCCACCGGTGCCCGAAGGGGTGCCGGTGGCCCGTACGCCCGAGGAGGCCGTGGAGTGGGTCGTACGGAAGCTCTCCGCCTCCGGGTAGCGGAAGCTCTCCGCCTTCGGGTAGCGGAAGTTCTCCGCCTCCGGTAGCGGCAGCTCTACGCCTCCGGGTAGCGGCGCGGTGTCCAGACGATGGACCGGTCCGCTCCGGCATCGCCCCGCCGTACCCAGCGCGTCTGCGACGAGCCCACGATCAGCAGCGTCCGCATGTCCACCTCCGCCGGGTCGACGTCGGCCAGCCGCACCGTGCGTACGGACTCCGTCGGGCCGCCCACATCCCGGGCCAGGACGACCGGGGTGTCCGGCGAGCGGTGCTCCAGGAGCAGGTCGCGGGCCTTGCCGACCTGCCACGTACGGGACTTGGAGCCCGGGTTGTACAGCGCCAGCACCAGGTCGGCCGAGGCCGCGGCGCGCAGGCGTTCCGCGATGACCTCCCACGGCTTGAGCCGGTCCGAGAGGGAGATCGTGGCGTAGTCGTGGCCCAGCGGTGCACCCGCACGGGCCGCCGCCGCGTTGGCCGCGGTGACGCCGGGCAGGACCCGTACGGGGATGTCCGCGTAGTCGTCCTGCGAGGCCGCCTCCAGCACCGCCGTCGCCATGGCGAAGACCCCGGGGTCGCCGCCGGAGACCACCGCGACGCGGCGGCCCCGCCGGGCCAGGTCCAGCGCGAACTCGGCGCGCTCGGACTCCACCTTGTTGTCCGAGCCGTGCCGCGCCTGGCCCGGGCGGACCGGCACCCGGTCCAGGTAGGTGGTGTAGCCGACCACGTCGTCCGCCGCCGCGAGGGCTCCGCGCGTCTCCGGCGTCAGCCACAGCGGGCCCGCCGGTCCGGTGCCCACGACCACGACCTCGCCGCCGGTCCGTCCGGAGGGGCGCGGCGCGTCGATACGGCTCGGCAGCACGGCCACCGAGAAGTACGGGACCGACGCCGGGTCGATGTCCGCCAGTTCGCCCGTGCGCTCCCCGGCCATCGTCGCCCGCTCCACGTACCGGGCCTCCGCCAGCCGCCCCGACGCCTCGAACGCCCCGCGCACCGCCGGGAACGTACGGCCCAGCTTCATCACCACCGCCGTGTCCGTGGCGGCGAGACGGGCCGTCAGCTCCTCCTCCGGCAGCGTGCCGGGGAGGATCGTCAGGATCTCCTCGCCCTCGACCAGCGGGGTGCCGAGGCGGGCCGCCGCCGCGCTGACGGACGTCACGCCGGGGATGACCTCGGTGGGGTAGCGGTCGGCCAGGCGCTTGTGCATGTGCATGTACGAGCCGTAGAACATCGGGTCGCCCTCGGCGAGGACCGCGACGGTCAGGCCCGCGTCCAGGTGCGCCGCGAGGCGGGCCGCGGCCTTCTCGTAGAACTCCTCCAGCGCGCCCCGGTAGCCGCCCGGGTGGTCCGTGGTCTCCGTCGTGACGGGGTAGACCAGGGCCTCCTCGATGTGGTCGGGCCGCAGGTGCGCCGCCGCGATGGAGCGGGCGATCGAGCGGCCGTGGCGGGCGCTGTGGTACGCGACGACATCCGCCTCGCCGATGGCCTGGACGGCCCGCAGGGTCATCAGATTCGGGTCGCCGGGGCCGAGTCCGACGCCGTAGAGCTTGCCGGTACGGGTGTCCTTCACCGGAGAAGTCACTGTTACTCCTCCTCGCTCGCGATGGCGTTGAGCGCCGCCGCCGCTATCGCGCTGCCGCCGCGCCGGCCCCGGATGATCAGGTGCTCCAGGCCCGACGGGTGCTCGGCCAGGGCCTCCTTGGACTCCATCGCGCCGACGAAGCCGACCGGGACGCCGATCACGGCGGCCGGGCGCGGGGCGCCCTCCTCGATCATCTCCAGCAGCCGGAACAGCGCGGTCGGGGCGTTGCCCACCGCCACCACCGCCCCCGCCATCCGGTCCCGCCACAGCTCCAGGGCCGCCGCGCTGCGGGTCGTGCCCATCTTCGCGGCCAGCTCCGGCACGGACGGGTCGGACAGTGTGCACACCACGTCGTTGTCCGCGGGCAGCCGCTTGCGGGTGACCCCGCTGGCCACCATCGCCACATCGCAGAGGATCGGCGCACCGGAGCGCAGGGCCGCGCGGGCGTCGGCCACGGCGTTCGGCGAGAAGGCGAGATCGCGTACGAGGTCGACCATGCCGCAGGCGTGGATCATCCGGACGGCGACCTGGCTCACATCGGCGGGCAGCCCGGTCAGATCCGCCTCCGCGCGGATGGTGGCGAAGGACTGGCGGTAGATCGCCGGTCCGTCCTTCTCGTACTGGTGCACAGTGCTGTCGCTTTCTTCTGCCGGTATGGGGTGGGACGGATGGGGATGGATGGGGAAGGGGAGCGTGTTCAGGCGCGTGCCGCGGCCACCGTCGCCGCGAGTGCCGCCGGGTCGTTCCGGACCGTGGCCGGGGGGTCCCGGCGTTCGCCCCGTACGTGCGAGATCCGGTGTCCGTCGGGCGTGACGACCACGTCGATCCACTCCCCGTGGGGGTGGCCGCAGCGGCGTTCGCACCCGGACCAGTACACAGGGAGCCGCCCGACCGGTCCGACAGCGGCCCCCGCTTCGGCCCGTACGTCGGACAGCGACTTCGCGCAGCCCGGGTGGCCGATGCAGGCGCCGACGCCGGTCCACGGGGACTCGGGGGTGGTGATCAGCCCGGCCGCCGCCAGGGCGCGCAGTGCCTCCGCCGCGCCGCTCTCGCCGAAGGCGCCGGGGATGACGACGCCGCGCCAGGGGGTGAGCCGCAGCTCGCCGCCGTACCGCCGGGCCGTGTCGGTCAGCAGCCGCCACCGGGCGGGGGTGAGCTGCCCGAGCGGTACGCCGACACAGATCGCGGTCGTGGCCGCTGCGCTGGTCGCGGTGGTGGCTGCTGTCTCTGCCGCGTTGCCATGCGGTCCGGTGACGAGGCCCGGGTCCGGAACCTTCGCCGTACGGGGGCGGGGGCGGTGCACGGCCTCGCCCGCCGCCGACCCGATGGCGTGGACGAACTCCGCCCGTACGTCGTCGGGCAGATCCTTCACGCGCCAGGCGCCGGAGTCCCGGGCGGCGCGGAGGAACGCCTCGGCGGCCAGGAGCGCGGCGCGCGGGCCTTTCCCGGCCGGTATCCGGAACACCTCGTCCCCGGCCCCGATCCGCAGGAGGCAGCTGTCGCCCTCCGCGATCAGGGTCACGTCCGCGCCCAGCGCGTCCACATCACCCCGTCCGTCGTCGAGGGCGAAGAGGAAGCGGCCGGAGAGCGCTGCGGCGGCGGCCGATCCGCACACCAGACCGTCCAGTTCGGTCAGCCACGGGCCGAGCGCGGGCGAACCGTCCAGTCCGGCGAGCGGCGAGGCCACGATGTTGCGGGCCCGCTCGTGCGCGGCGGAGGGCAGGAGTCCGGCGGCCGTGAGCAGTCCGGCGAGCTCACCGCCGCACCGGGCGTCGAGGCCGCGCAGCTGTACGTTGCCCCGCGAGGTGAGATGCAGCTCACCGTCCCCGAACCGGTCGGCCACCGCGAGCAGCGCGTCCGCCCGGTCCGCGCTCAGCACGCCGCCGGGGATGCGTACGCGGGCCAGCGCACCGTCGTCCGCCCGGTGCAGCCGCAGCGTTCCCGGGCAGGCGTCGCCGCCGCTGCGGGGGGAGACGCCGCCCGCGGAAAGGGGCGAGGAGGCGGAATCGGGCATGGCGGCGAGCATACCGACCGGGCCGCTCCGGGCGACGGGGTCGCTCCTGTGACCTGCGGGACAGCGGCCGGCGGCCGGACCATTGACCTGCGGGACAGCGGCCTGCGGCCGGACCGCACCGGCCCGTCGGACCGTGCCCGCCGTCCCCGCCCCGCCGACAGGCACCCCGTACACGGCACCGCCCGCAAACAGTGATCACCACCGCACCCCCGCCCTCTGCCCCGCCCCACCTCCGCCGCTTAGGATGCAGGCGGTGGTCCGTTCAGGCCGCCATCGCCAGACGGCGACAGGGGAGGAAGCCCGGTGAGATTCCGGCGCGGTCCCGCCACTGTGAGCACGGCCGCCACCACCGGCCGGGCGAGTCAGGAACTCCCTTCCCCGAGCGCCCGGTTTCCGAGCCGGGCGCAGCGCCCGGTTTCGCGCCGGACGCGGGGAGACCCCTCCGACACCGCCCGGGGCGTGGACACCCCGAGGAAGGCCTGACGCAGCATGATCCTGCTCCTGTCGACGTCCGACACCGACCTCCTGAGCGCCCGCGCTTCCGAGGGGCCCGTCAGCTACCGCTACGCCAACCCCTCCCGCCTCTCCCTCGACGGACTGCCGGAGCTGCTGGACGGCGTCGACCTCGTCGTCGTACGCCTCCTCGGCGGCGTACGGGCGTGGCAGGAAGGCCTCGACGCGGTGCTGGCCACCGGGCGGCCGGTCGTGGTCCTGACCGGTGAGCAGGCTCCCGACGCGCAGCTGATGGCCGCGTCCACCGTGCCGATCGGCATCGCGGCCGAGGCGCACGCCTACCTCGCGCACGGCGGGCCCGCCAACCTGGAGCAGCTGGGCCGGTTCCTGTCCGACACCGTGCTGCTGACCGGACACGGCTTCGAGCCGCCCGCCCCGGCCCCCGCGTGGGGCCCGCTGGAGCGGGAGGCCCGTGCGGTGCCCGAGGGTGCGCCGACCGTCGCCGTTCTCTACTACCGCGCCCACCACATGAGCGGGAACACCGCGTTCATCGACGCGCTGTGCACCGCGGTGGAGGACGCGGGGGCCCGGCCGCTCCCGCTGTACGTCGCCTCGCTCCGTACGCCGGAGACCGAGCTGATCGACGCGCTGCGCGCCGCCGACGCCATCGTCACCACCGTCCTCGCGGCGGGCGGCACCAAGCCCGCCGAGGCGTCGGCCGGCGGTGACGACGAGTCGTGGGACGCGGGCGCGCTGACCGGGCTCGACGTGCCGGTGCTCCAGGCGCTCTGCCTCACCAGCCCGCGCAGCGCCTGGGAGGAGAACGACGAGGGCGTCTCCCCGCTCGACGCGGCCACCCAGATCGCGGTGCCGGAGTTCGACGGGCGGCTGATCACCGTCCCCTTCTCCTTCAAGGAGATCGACGAGGACGGGCTCCCGGCGTACGTCGCCGACGCCGAGCGCGCGGCCCGGGTCGCCGGGATCGCCGTACGGCATGCCAAGCTCCGCACCATCCCGAACGCGGAGAAGCGCATCGCGCTCGTGCTCTCCGCCTACCCGACCAAGCACTCGCGGATCGGCAACGCCGTCGGGCTCGACACGCCCGCCAGCGCCGTCGCCCTGCTGCGGCGGCTGCGCGCCGAGGGGTACGACTTCGGGCCCGAGGAGGACATCCCGGGGCTGGTCTCCGGCGACGGCGACGAGCTGATCTACGCGCTGATCGAGGCGGGCGGTCACGACCAGGAGTGGCTGACCGAGGAGCAGTTGGCCAAGAACCCGGTCCGGATTCCGGCCGCCGACTACCGCCGCTGGTTCGCCACGCTCCCCGAGGAGCTGCGCCACGCGGTCGAGCGGCACTGGGGCCCGGCGCCCGGCGAGATGTTCGTGGACCGGTCCGCCAACCCGGAGGGCGACATCGTCCTCGCGGCCCTGCGGCGCGGCAACCTCCTCATCCTCATCCAGCCGCCGCGCGGCTTCGGCGAGAACCCGATCGCGATCTACCACGACCCCGATCTGCCGCCCTCGCACCACTACTTGGCCGCCTACCGCTGGATCGCCGCATCCGCCGACGACAACGGCTTCGGTGCGGATGCCATGATCCACCTGGGCAAGCACGGCAACCTGGAGTGGCTGCCCGGCAAGAACGCGGGTCTGTCGGCGGCCTGCGGCCCGGACGCCGCCCTCGGTGATCTGCCGCTCGTCTACCCGTTCCTGGTGAACGACCCGGGCGAGGGAACGCAGGCGAAGCGCCGCGTTCACGCCACTCTCATCGACCACCTCGTCCCGCCGATGGCCCGCGCCGACAGCTACGGCGACATCGCACGCCTGGAGCAACTCCTCGACGAGCACGCCCAGATCGCCGCCATGGACCCGGCGAAGCTGCCCGCGATCCGCGCGCAGATCTGGACGCTGATCCAGGCCGCGAAGCTCGACCACGACCTCGGCCTGGAGGACCGGCCGGAGGACGAGGGCTTCGACGACTTCATCATGCATCTCGACGGCTGGCTCTGCGAGATCAAGGACGTCCAGATCCGCGACGGCCTCCATGTGCTGGGCAACCCGCCCGCCGGGAACGACCGGGTCAACCTCGTCCTCGCCGTGCTGCGCGCCCGCCAGATCTGGGGCGGTACGGCATCGCTGCCGGGGCTGCGCGAGGCGCTCGGGCTCGACGAGTCGGCCGCCACCCGCACCGCCGCCGACGAGATCGAGGAGCAGGCCCGCGCCCTCGTCCAGGCGATGGACGACGCCGACTGGGACCCGGCGGCCGTCGCCGGTGTCGCCGCCGGGCTGCCGGACGCGGTCGCCGACATCCTCACCTTCGCGGCCACCGAGGTCGTCCCGCGCATGGCGGCCACGACCGACGAACTCACCCACGCCGTGCACGCGTTGAACGGCGGCTTCGTGCCCGCCGGGCCCTCCGGTTCACCGCTGCGCGGGCTGGTGAACGTGCTGCCGACCGGCCGGAACTTCTACTCCGTCGACCCGAAGGCCGTGCCCTCCAAGCTCGCCTGGGAGACCGGCCAGGCGCTCGCCGACTCGCTCCTCACCCGCTACCGCACCGACAACGGCGACTGGCCCACCTCGGTCGGCCTCTCCCTCTGGGGCACCAGCGCGATGCGCACGGCGGGCGACGACATCGCCGAGGCCTTCGCCCTGCTCGGCATCCGGCCCGTCTGGGACGACGCCTCGCGCCGCGTCACCGGCCTGGAGCCCATTCCGTACGAGGAGTTGGGCCGCCCCAGGATCGATGTGACGCTGCGCATCTCGGGCTTCTTCCGTGACGCGTTCCCGCACACGGTCGGGCTGCTCGACGACGCCGTACGGCTGGCCGCCTCGCTCGATGAGCCGGCCGAGCAGAACTACGTACGGGCGCACACCCAGGCCGACCTGGCCGAGCACGGCGACGAACGCCGGGCCACGACAAGGATCTTCGGTTCCCGCCCCGGCACGTACGGCGCGGGCCTCCTCCAGCTCATCGACTCCCGCGACTGGCGCACCGACGCCGACCTCGCCGAGGTCTACACCGTCTGGGGCGGTTACGCCTACGGCCGCGAGCTCGACGGCCGCCCGGCCCGCGAGGAGATGGAGAGCGCCTACAAGCGCATCGAGGTCGCCGCGAAGAACACCGACACCCGCGAGCACGACATCGCGGACTCCGACGACTACTTCCAGTACCACGGCGGCATGGTCGCCACCGTGCGCGCGCTGAAGGGCAAGGCCCCGGAGGCGTACATCGGCGACTCCACCCGCCCCGAGACCGTCCGCACGCGGACGCTGGTCGAGGAGACGTCCCGCGTCTTCCGGGCCCGCGTCGTCAACCCGAAGTGGATCGAGGCGATGCGCCGCCACGGCTACAAGGGCGCGTTCGAGCTGGCGGCCACCGTCGACTACCTCTTCGGGTACGACGCCACGACCGGTGTCGTCGCCGACTGGATGTACGACAAGCTCACCGAGACGTACGTGCTCGACCCGGAGAACCGGCAGTTCCTCCAGGAGGCCAACCCCTGGGCCCTGCACGGCATCGCGGAACGCCTCCTGGAGGCCGAGTCGCGCGGCATGTGGGCCAAGCCGGACCCGGCGGTGCTGGACGCGCTGCGCCAGGTGTACCTGGAGACGGAAGGGAACCTGGAGGGGGAGGACTGACACTCCTCGCCTGCCGGCCCGCACGGCCTTTCTGCGTCCGGCACCTGCCCCGGATCGTCTCCGACCGGCACAATCACGGTCATGGGGACAACGGGGCGGGCGTCGGACGAGCAGGGCGCCGATGAGGTCAACGGACGTGCTGCGCAAGGTAGTTCAGTGGCGGGCGCGCTCGGTTCCGTTCTCCGCCTGGTGCTCGTCTCGGGCGTGACCGGCGCGGCGCTCGCGGCCCTCGTGGTCGGCGCGATGCTGGAGCGGGTGCCGCTCCTCCTCGCCGGGGGCGGCGTCCTCGTCCTGCTGATCCTCCTCGTCGTCCTCGACGGGCGGCGGCAGGCGGCCCGCCGGAAGCCGCCGGTGACCAGGACCGCCCTCGCCCGGATCGAGGACCTGCGGGCCACGAGCGGCGAAATGGCCGATGTACCGGTGAAGTTCCGGCTGACCGTGGCGCCGGAGCCGGAGGACGGCCGGCCCGCGTACCGGGTGAAGTTCAGCCAGCAGATCAACCTCGTCGACATCCCCGCCTACCGGCCGCGCGGCATCGCGGTCGTGGAGTACCGCCCGGACGAGCCCTGGGAGGTGCGGATCGTCACCCGCCCGACCCCGGAGTGGAGCCGCCGGGCCGAGGCGGCGGAGATCGACTCCGCCCCGGAATCCACCCTGGTCAAGGACCCCGACGACGGGGGCGGCTCATGGTGCCTGCTGGGTTTCCTCGCGCTGCTGGCGGGCGCGGCGCTGGTGGTCCTGCTGTTCCGGGCCGAGCTGTTCACGTCCGAGGACGGCGATACGGGAGCCTCATCGAAGCCGTCGTCCACTACGTCCTCCTCCTTCTCCTCCTCCCGGACGTTCACCATGTCCACCACGGTCTCCGGGCCCTCGTCCTCGATGCTGGCCCTCGGCCGGATGCGGGAGACGGCCACCAAGCTGGAGGCCCGGGCGGGCACTTCGGACGTCACCGCGATCACGATCGAGGCACGCCGTATGGAGATCCGCGGCGACTCCGCCCGCCCGCCCGGCGGGACCGTGCACCTCCAGACGCTCCCGTACGAACTGTTCCCCGCCCTGGTCCGCGAGGCCCGCACGACCCTGGGCGTACGCGATCCGAAGTCCTGGCGCATCGACGTGGCGCGGGGCACGGGCACGGGTACGGGGGCGGGCCCCCGGGTCCGGGTCACGGTGACCGGCGCGGAGGGCACCGCCCATCTGGACGCGGACGCGACGGCCCGGATCGTGGACCGGCGGCCGGTGGGGGAGGCGGCCGGAACCGGCTGACGCGAGGCAGGACGGCGGGGCCCGCCGACGGCCCGGCAGTACGTCCGCACGGCCCGACGGCGCGCCCGGCAGCACGGCCGGGCGCGGCGTGGAAATCGGCTGGCCCGCGCCGCCCGCGCCGCGCAGAGTGACCGCATGACGATGCCCGATCGCGCGTTCCTGCCCGGACTCGACCTGTCCCGGATCCTCTACGAGGAGGCCGTCCGGCCGGTCCTCGAAGCGGAGTATCCCGGGCTGCGGTACGCGGCGGCCCGGATCGGCTCCGGCTCCGAGGTGCTCGGCTTCGACACCGCCCGGTCGGCGGACCACGAGTGGGGCCCGCGCCTGGAACTGTTCCTGGAACCGGCCGATTCCGCCGCGTACGGGGAACGGCTGCACGGCCTGCTCGCCGAGCGGCTGCCCAAGCACGTGCGCGGCTGGCCGACGCACTTCCGGCACGGCGACCCGGCGGACCCGATCGGTCGGATGGCCCTGACCGACGGACCGGTCCACCACCGTGTCTCCGTCGGGGACGTCGGCGGGTGGCTGCACGACCGGCTCGGGCTGCGCCCCGGCCCCGGCGGGGAACCCGGGCAGCCGGTGGTCCGCGACTGGCTGGCCATGCCGCAGCAGAGGCTGGCGGAGACCGCGGAAGGCGCGGTGTTCCACGACGGCGTCGGCGCGTTGACCCGGGCGCGGCAGGAGCTGGCCTGGTATCCGGACGAGGTGTGGCGCTATCTGCTGGCCTGCCAGTGGCAGCGGATCTCGCAGGAGGAGGCGTTCGTCGGGCGCTGCGCGGAGGTGGGGGACGAGCTGGGGTCGGCGGTGGTCGCTGGGCGGCTCGTGCGTGACCTGATGCGCCTGTGCCTCCTCCTCGCGCGGCGGTACGCGCCGTACGGCAAGTGGCTGGGCAGCGCCTTCGCCCGGCTGCCCGTGGCCGGTGAGCTGCTGCCCGCGCTGCGGGGGGCCGTCGCGGCCACGGACCACCCGGCGCGCGAACGGCACCTCTGCGACGCGTACGAGGCCGTGGCCGCGCTGCAGAACCGCACGGGTCTCGCGGACACGGTGGACCCCGGGCGGCGGCCGTACCACAGCCGCCCGTTCCAGGTGCTGCACGCCGAGCGCTTCGCCGGGGCGCTGGCCCGCACCGTCACCGACCCGGAACTGCGGGCCCTGCCGCTGACCGGGAGCGTGGACCAGTGGGCGGACAGCACGGACTTCCTGGGGCGGCACGGAGCGGTGCGGGCCGCGGTCGACGCGCTGGAGTGAGGGGGCGTCTCCTGGTCCGAGCGCGTTCCGAGCCCCGCACGCCACCGGCCCCGGGAAAGCCTGCGAAAAGGCTTTCCCGGGGCCGGCGTACAGCTCACTGTGCCTGTGCGGAGGGTCAGTTGGCGTCCACCAGGTGGTGGGCGGGGACCTTCACCGTGCGGGCGCCCTTCTTGCCGCCGAGGACGACCTTGCGCAGGGCGCTGTTGTTGTTGTGGTTGGTCTCCTTGAGCCGGTTCTCCGGGTTGGCGAGGACCTGGATGTAGTACGTGCCGTTCGGCAGGTCCGTGATGTCGAAGGACTGGCCGGGCAGGTCCTGGGTGTAGGTGTCACCGGAGCCGACGTCGAGCACCTCGCGGACGGAGATCGAGTTCTCCTGGCCGCACGCGGTGGACAGATCGGTGTTGTCCGGGTGCCAGTTCGCGTTCTTCACCGTGTAGTCGACGGCGTCGGTGTTGGCCAGGCAGAACGCCTCCTTGCCGCTGCGCACGGTCTCCTTCTGGTCGGCCTTCAGCAGCCGGTAGCTGGCGAAGTCCGTGAAGTGCCAGTGCTCGTGGCCGGGGCGCGGGTCCCACTCCATGGTGCCGGTCGGGGTGTAGCCGACCTGCTTGCCGTCGGCGTCGTAGAAGTACTGGTAGGCGTCCATCAGCTCCTTGCCCGGGGAGCGGAAGCCGTCCACGACGAGCTTGGCCGGGCCCGCGTTCCACACGTTGGCGCTGAAGGCGAGGTAGTCCTTGCCGGGCACGTCCTCGTAACCGTCGCTGACGGTGATGCCGTACGCGGGCAGCGAGCGCAGGTCCGGCTTGGGCACGTCGGGCACGGTCGCCTTGCCGGTGGGCCGCTTGGCGTTGGGCCGTGCGCCGGGCGCCTGGCGCGACCCGTCGGTCTGCCCGGCGCGGTCGCCGACCTTGGCGGCGGAGAAGGCCTGCCGCTGGAGGGACTCCTTCTTCAGCGCCCAGGGCAGGGCGGGCGGCGCCGGCGGGTAGGGGCCGTGGCCGACGTTGAACGTGGCGCCGGCGCCGGTCGTCCGGGTGGCGGGTGCCTCGGTACGGGCGGGAGCGCCGTGCCCGGCGTGGGCCGAGGGCTCGGCGGACTCGGCGGCGGCCTGCCCGTGCCCTTCGTGCCCGGTGTGCCCCGCGTGCCCGGAGGCGGCGGACTTGGACGCGCCGGACTTCGGAGCACCGGACTTCGGGGCCGCGCTGCGCGGCTCGGCGGCGACGCCCTCGCCCTGTTCCTCCCAACTGCGCTCGCGCACGACGACCTTGACGGTCTGCGGCTTGTTGGCGATGCCGAACAGGTCGCGGTACTTCTTCGTCACCGAGATCTTGGCGGTGTAGGTGCCGGCGGCCAGCTGGACCGGATCGGAGTAGTACCCGGCGTAGGTGTTGGAGGCCCAGCCGTTCTCGACGCCCCACACCGAGCCGAGGGTGAAGGGGTTCACCGGACAGCTCTGCGGATACTTCGAGTTGGCGGGGGCGTCCGGCCGGATCCGCCCGGAGGCGTTGTTCGGGCAGAAGGCCTCGGTCTTGCTCAGCACGGTCTTGCCCGCCGAGTCGGTGACCGCGATCTTCGCGAAGTCCGGCAGCCCGGAGAAGTCCTTCACGAGCCCGGCGGGCAGCACCTTGGTCGTGGTCTTCTTCCCGTTCCGCAGGATCTGCTTGGCGACCACCGGGTCCTTGTAGGACTTACGGGTCACCTTGAGCTCGAAGGCGCCGTTCTCGGAGGTGAGATACGTCCCGAGGTCCAGATAGACGCCGGGATCTTCCTTCCACGAGTCGAGCGTCACCGAGGTGGAGGCGGCGACGAGGCCGAGCTTCGGCGTCGGCTCCGCCGTCTTCGCGTCGGGCGCGGCGGCGACGACGCCCGCCGTCACGGCGACGGCCGCGGCGATGGCGATCGACGGGCGGGTCAGTCGGTGTGTGCGGCCCTGCTGAGATCTGGTCATCATTCCTCGTACTTCCGGACTTCCGAGTGCGTGATGGAACGTGGACGTTCAGCACGGCCCCAACTCACCTGTGGCGACGCTGTGTCCGGCCTGTGAGAGGCGGCAGGGGGTGGGTCGGGTTGTCTCCCGTCCCCCGAGTGGCGCAGGGTTGTCCGAAAACTCATGTGATACGCAGAGCCCCACAAGCCCTCCGAAAGCACCGCGCAGCCCCCGGAATCCCCAGGGCCGCTACGGCGTGGCAGCTCTGCCGGACGCCGTACCCGCACGCTTTTCGGCCAGGGGCGCGAGCAGCGGACCGGCTCGTTTCGTACGTCGCTGGGTCACCGCGCTCTCGATGCCGGTGATGCCGTGCAGCGCGGCCAACTCGTCGGTCACATAGGCGTGCAGCCCGCTCACGCTGCGGCACTCCACCATGGCGAAGACGGAGCTCCGCCCGGTGGTGAGAGCGGCGAACGCGACCTGAGGGTGCCCGGCCAGCGCGTCGGCCACGGCCCGGAGACCGGCCGGAGGGACGTCGAGCCACAGGAGGGCCTCGATGGGATACCCGAACAGGGCGGGGTCGATCTCCACCTCGAAGACGAGGACCCCGGAGTCCCGCAGCTGCCCGATGCGCCGCCGTACGGTGGATTCCGAGCACCCCGTGGCCGCGGCCAGCCGCCCCAGGTCCGCCCGCGCGTCCTGCGACAGGGCGCGCAGCAGGGCGTTGTCGGCGGCGCTGAGCACGGTCGCCGGCGCATGCTCCGCTTCCGCGGAGGCGGCCACCGCTTCCACGGCCCCCGCCGCGGCTTCCGCGGAGCCCGTCGGCGGCACGCTGCCCTGCCGCGGCGGCCGCAACAGGCGTTGCTCCGCCTCGTCGAGGGCGTCCATCCGCCCGGCCCACCCGCCGACACCCGCGACCGGCCGCAGCACGCAGGCCGCGTCGACCTCCCGTACCCCAGCCGTCCGGGCGAGCTGCTCGAAGAACGAGCGCCGACCGTCGTCGCCAGGCTGCGGCGTACGGATCATGCAGGTGAGTTCGGTGCCGCCCACCAGCGGCGCGATCCATGACGTGTCGTCCCGCCGTGCGAGCTGGACGGCGAGCGTTTCCAGCGCCTCGGGCGCACAGCGGACCCTGACGATCCAGTCCAGCATCCCGGTACGGCCGCCGTCGACCAGCCCGACCACCCGCAGGGCCAGCCGCGACCGGAGCCGGTGGTAGCGGCGTGCCACCGTGCGTTCCGGTACGCCGACGGCGGCCGCGATACGGCTGAACGGCAGTCGTCCGTCGAGCTGGAGGGCGTGGATCAGCCGACGGTCCAAGGCGTCGAGCGTGACCGTTTCCGTCACCAGCACCCCTCCCCGTGTCCGATCACCGCGAACTCCGCGTGGATCACGTCCTGTTCGGCCGGCCCCGGACCGACACTGCCGATGACCACGGACCCGTGTGCCCGCCGAGGACACGCGGGAGCGCAGAGAGACAGTGAAAGAGGACCCACCACCATGCTGACCGTACTCCCGATCAGGTACGTCGCCGACGTGGCCGCGTCACGACGCTTCTACACGGGCCTGGGACTCGTCCTCCGCCCCGAACAGAGCGTCGATGTCTGGGCCCAACTCTCCGCTGGAGCAGGGGAAATGGGGATCCATGACGCAGCGGTCTCCCAGGGCCGCCCGCCCGGCACCACCGAACTGGGCTTCGCCACCGATGAGCCCCTGGAGGCGGTGGCGGACCGCCTGGCGGTGGCGGGCTACGCCTACGACCTGGTCGACGAGAACTTCGGCCGCAGCATCCGCGTCACGGACCCGGACGGTGTGATCGTCCAGATCCAGGAGATCGACCGGGCCACGGTCCGACGCTCGGCGGCGGCGAACGCGCCCCGGCCCTGAGGACACCGCCCGCGGTCCCACCCGGCCACCACCCCGAAAGGAATGTCTGCCCCATGGAACCCCTCATCGCTCTGGTCGGCACCACCTGCCTCGCGCTGATCGTCGGAGCGTGCGGGGTCCATGGCCTCCGACGGCTGCCCGTCGCGCTGCGCGGCGGACTGGCGGTCATGTTCCTGCTGACCGGCGGAGCCCATTTCATCGGCATGCGCGACGAACTCGTCGCCATGGTGCCGCCCGCCCTGCCGGCCCCCGGTCTGCTCGTCACGGTGACCGGCGTCGCCGAGATCGCGGCGGCCCTGGCCCTGCTGTGGCGCCGGACGACCGCTCCGGCGGCCGGGCTGCTCACCTTCCTGCTGATCGCGATGTTCCCGGCCAACGTGTACGCGGCGGACACCGCCGAGACCTGGTGGGACGAGCTGATCCCGCGCACCCTGACGCAGCTCGTCTTCCTCGCGGCGGCGACGACGGTGCTGGTGGACGGGATCCGCGCGGCGCGGGGCCCGTCCGATCAGCAGACCGCCTGACCGGCTGACCGCCCGATCACCGACCAAGTGGCCAACCGGCCAACCGATCAACCGATCAACGCACGGGCGTCGGCGTTCTCCTCGGCGATCCGGCCGAGCACGTCCTCGACGGTCGCGGCGGCGTCCGCGAAGATCCGGTGCCCCGAATCGGTGAGCCGGATCTGGGAGCTGCGGCCGTCGCCGGGGGAGGGCTCACGGGCCACGTACCCCGCGTCGATCATCTGCGTCACCAGCCGGGAGACCTGCGGCTGACTGCGCGAGGTGCGGGTGCTGACCTCTCCCGGGCGGATCCACTCCGCCTCGTGCGACAGCACCTCCATGATCTCGTAGGCGCTGACGCAGAGGTCGTACTTCTCGGACAGGGCGTGCTCGATCCGCTGGTTCATGAGGGCGCCGACGCGCACCAGGGACAGCCACCGGTCGGAAAGAGGATTGTTCGCCACGCTTGGCAGTCTAGGTCCGCCCGCACTACATTATCGATTCATTCGCATGAATGTAATTATCTCGCGGACCAGGAGACACCCATGCCCGAAGCCCCAGTACTCACGGATGTCCGACCAGGCGGGGACCGGATTCCCGCCAAGGCGTCCTGGCTGCCGATGGCCGCCGTGGGCGTGGCGCAGCTGATGGTCATGCTCGACGTGACGGTCGTCAACGTGGCCCTGCCCTCGATCGGCGCCGACCTGCCCGCCGGACCGTCCGCACTCCAGTGGGTGATCAGCGCGTACATCCTGCTGTACGGGAGCCTGCTGCTGTTCGGCGGCCGGGTCTCCGACGTGATTGGGCGGCGCAGGGCCTTCCTGGCCGGACTGCTGGCCTTCGCCGTGGCGTCCGTCCTGTGCGGTCTCGCCGGGAACCAGGAACTCCTCATCGCCGGACGGGCGTTGCAGGGCCTGGGTGCGGCGGTGCTGTCGGCCGCGGCGCTGTCGATCGTGCTGACGGTGTACGGGAACGAGGAGCAGCGCAAGGCGGCCCTCGCGCTCTGGAGCGGCCTGGGCGTCATCGGGGCCATCCTCGGCGCGGTGCTGGGCGGTCTCGTCGTCTCGGCCGTCAGCTGGCGCTGGGCCTTCCTCATCAACGTTCCGGTGAGCCTCGCCGCCGGTGTCCTGGCGCTGCGCAGCCTGCCCGCCATGGCGCCGGCCGGCCGTCGGCCCCTGCGCCTGCCCACGGCCTTCCTGGCCACGACAGGCCTGGCCTGCCTGTCCTTCGGGCTCATCCGGCTGCACGACGGGATAACCTCGGCCACCGCGTGGTCGAGCATGGCCCTGTCCGCCGTACTGCTCACGGTGGTGGCCCGCACGGAGCTCGGGAAGTCCGACCCCCTGCTGCCGCTGCACCTGCTGCGGATACCGACGTACTGGCTCAGCAGCCTGGGTCTGCTGCTCGCCGCCGTGGTGATGATGGGCAGCTCCTACCTCGCGAGCAACTACTTCCAGGGCGCCCACGGCATGAGCGCGTTCGCCACCGGCCTCGCCCTGCTGCCGATGGGCCTGGCCTCCCTGGTCTTCGCCCTCTTCGTGCCGAGCCTGATCGACCGGGCCGGTCCGGGCGGCGCCTACCTGGCCGGGGCGTTCGCCCAGATCATCGGCGCCGCCCTGCTCGCGGCCGGCCCGTCCGGCGTCCCGACGGCCGTCGTCGCGCTGATCGTCATCGGCGCGGGCCTGCCCACCTGCTTCGTCCCGCTGTACGGCATCGGCGCCTCCCATGTACGCCCCGAGGAGTCGGGTGTCGGCTCGGCCCTCCTCAACACGTTCAACGAGAGCGGCGCGGCCCTCGGGATCGCGGTGATCGGCACGATCCTGGCGACCACCCTGCACCGCGAGACCACGTCCGGCTCGTCCGTCGCCCGGGCCACGACCGCCGGCGTCGGCCACGGCTTCCTGGCCCTGGCGATCTGCGCGGCCCTCGCCGCGGGCATCGCCCTGGCACTGCACCGGCTGACCCGCGCCGAGACGGCCGTCGCGGCGGACCACGGCTGAGGGGCGTCCACGCCACTCCGGTTCGACCCGCTCGCCCGGACCGGGCAGCTCCCGCCCTTCACGGCGGTGGGCTCCCGGGGCCGGGCGGCCGTGTCTTCGCACAACCGGGACCCGCCCGGGGTCATGTGTCCGGTGCGGACCGCTCCTCCGCGTGGTCCTCGGCCTCCTGAGGATCCGCCCCGAAGATCCGGTGGAACTCCGACCAGGCGGCGGCGCGTTCAGGATCGCCTTCGGGCAGGCAGAAGGCCAACTGCTCCCACGCCAGTCCGAGCTGCCCGACCGCCGCGTCGAAGTCGTCGGAGCCTTCGGAGCAGTCGGAGTCGGTGGTGAGCGCGCGGAGTATGCGGACCGCCTCTCGGGCGGAATCTGCCGCGGCAGATCTGTCTTCGAGACCGTTCTGCGCCTGGCTGAGATTCACGTATGTCTGTGCCAGGGGCGTGATCAGCGCGTCGGAGAACACCGGGAACGCGGTGTGCAGCAGCTCGATCGCTTCGGTGAGGACCGGCAATGCCTGCGCGTAGTTCGTGACCGACACCAGGTTCTGGCCGAGCAGGACCATGGTGATGGCGAACCTGCGATCGTCCTGTGAGATCCCGGCCTCTCTGAGCTGCCGTTCCACCCCCACCAGCTCACGCCGGACCTTGATCAGCTCGTCGGTGGTCTCCACCTCCTCCAGCACGCCCACCAGCGCGAAAAGGCATCCGCCCAGTTCTTCCCGGTAGCGGAGCGGCACATGCTCCGCGAGGTGCCGTAGAAGCACGGCGGCCTTCGCCAGAGCGGCGGCGGCCTCTCCGGTCCGGCCGACCTGTCCGAGGCTCAACCCCAGGTTGTGCAGCGTGCTGGCGTAGTCGGGCTGGTGCGTCGGGGGATCATCGGCGGACAGCCGGCGCAGGGCGTCGGCTGCCCGGATGCCAAACTGGACCGCCTCGTGGGGGCGGTCCAGTTCGTGCATCAGGCTGGCGATCCTCGCAGTGGCGCGGACCGATGCCGGGGTGAAGCGCTCGATGTTCCGTGCCGCCAGCTCCTGGTACAGCTCCTCGGCTTCGAGAGCGGCGGTGAGCGAACCTTGCGGGTCCCCAGAGTCGACGAGCGCCTTGGCATGATTGCTCAGACTCTTCGCCAGGGCGGCCTTGTAGGTGGTGGCGTCTTCCCCCGCTCTTCTTGCGGCTTCGTCAGCATGGTCCCGCAGGATTTGGATCGCCTCAGCGGTGATCGGTATCGGATTCCCGCCCATCCTCCCGATCGCCTCGGAATAGAGGTTGAGGAGATCGATCAGCTCGGCCAGGGACGTGATGTCCAGCAGATCCAGGTTCTCCCGCGCGAGCCGTACGGCCTCGCCCAGCACCCGGGCTGCTTCGACGTTCTCACCGCAGGCCAGCAGTCGGCTGCCGAGCATCCCCCACACCAGGATTGCACCGGCGTCGGACTCTCCCTCGGGTACTGCCTCGACGATGCGTTGCGTCAGCTTGAGTCGAGCGTATGCCAGTTCCACGCCCGGGTCCGGACGTATGGCGACGACCAGCACAGTGCCCAGGGAAAGGTGCTCAGCCACCGCGAGCATGAGAGCGGGCGAGGTTTCGGCGAGTTCCGGCCGCCGGATGATCACGCGGTCCAGGAGGTCCCGTACGGCCTCATGACGCGCGGCGTTCGCGAGGACGAGCAGGGCCTGGCGGACATCGCCGTCCCGCAGGACTTCGCCGCCGAGCAGGAGCATGGCCAGATCGTCGGCGAACTCGTCGTCGCGGCCCAGGTACCAGCCGAGGAAGTCCTCGGCGAATCGGTCGGGGCGCAGCGGCACCAGGTGCTGGTCGCCCGGATACAGGAGGCGGTGGGCCGTCAGCGCTCGGTTGGCTTCGGCCTGCCCGTCGGTGACTCCGGCGGCGATCAGCAGTTCACGCGCCGAGTTCCGGGTGGCGAAGGGGCCGACGAGGGTCGCCAGGGCCACGAGCGCCCGCATGGTGTCCGCATCGGTCGAGGCATTCCAGCGACGTTGCTCGTGCAGCAACAGATAGCGGGAGATGTCGCCGGGGCGCCCATCGTCGTTGCCCGCCGCGACAACGGCGGCCAGCGCCGCCATGTGAAGGGTCAGTGGTGAGGCGTACGAGGGAGCTGCCAGGTCGTCCGGGGCGGGCGGTGACAGGCCGGGTAGCTCCAGGGCCTGAGCGAAGCTGGCGGCCGCCTCGTGGAAGAGCGTCTCCCTCGACCGTTCAGGGAAGCCGGTCAGCGCGGCCGGCGGAGCGAACGCGATACCCAGGCCGTCGAGCTCGGCCTCCAGCTGATCCCAGAGGTGAGTGTGGGAGCGGGCCAGCAGCAGGACCCGCACGGTGTGGTCCCGTCCGGCGGAACGTACGGATGCGAGCATCTCCAGCAGGCTCGTGTAGCGCCAGCGCTCGGCGTAGTCGACGACGATCAGCAGCTGTTCGCCGATCTCACCTCGGGCGAGAGGCAACGCCGGTACCGGTGTCGTGAGGTCCCTGGCCTGCGCGACGGACCACCCATCGGCAGCGGTGCGGGAGGCGAAATGCTGTGCGGTACGCGTCTTGCCCTGCCCGCCCGGTCCGTGGAGGAGAAGCACCGAGAGGCTCTCCGGGCCGTCCCGCCAGACGGTGAGTGCCCGCAGGTCGGCGATCGGCGGGGAGTAGGGAACCACCCGGTTTCCCGGATGCAGCAGGTAGCTCGGCTGATGCCGCACGCTCGTCGGCGGCCCGGGCGACTGCGCCGGGCTGAGAAGCTCCAACCGGAACGAGGGCCGTTCCAGAAGGATGGACAGGTCGCCGGTGACCTCCCCGATCTGGATGTTGTGACCGCCGATCCACGAGCTGTCCACGGACGGGCGGTCCACCCGTGCTGCCCCCGCTCCCCCCCGAACCCGCCGACGACACCGGTCAGGTCCGGCCGATCCGTACGGCTCCGCCCGCCTGCCCGATCTGGATGTTGTCCCCGCCGATTTCGCTGTGGGAGACGGACGGACTGTGGTCCCCCGTCCGTACCCCCGGCATCGCCGCCCCCAACAAGGTGGCCAGTTCACCCCGCAGCTCGACGTCCTCGCGCAGTGCCCGCTCCAGCTGCTGTCGCAGCCCGGCGGTGGCGTCCGCGTCCCCCGGCCGGTCGGCGGCCTCGGCCACGGCCTGTTCCAGCTCGGTCCGCCCGGACGAGTTCTGGCGGCGCCACAGGGTCTGCAGGATGCGGCGTCCCAGGGCCACAGTGCCATCCACCGCGGTCCCCTCCGCCCGGGTGAGAACGGCCGTCCCGTAGGCGCCGACGGCGGCTGCCACGTACGGCCCGGCCTGGTCCACCCACTGCATGATCTCCGCGTCCATGACGTCCCTGCCCCGTGAAGCGGTCGGCCCGCGGCTGCGGCCCGTTTCCCCGGCTTTCAGGCTAAGTGAACGTGCCGGGGGGCCAGATGCCTTTGACGACATCCGTTCCGGACGGAGCCGGGCCGCGTACGCGGGACCTGCCTGTATAGGCCGGAGGCCCTCAGGCCCCGCGTGCCCGCAGGATTCCTTCGACGCCCAGGAGGAAGGTCTCGGCGATCGGCTTCGGGTCGGAGAGGCAGCCCGCGGCCATGGCGCCGTCGCGGAGCATGACGAGGTGTCGGCCGGCCCCGTCGGCGGGCTCGTCGCCGATCTGCGCCAGCAGTTCGGTGACGGTCTCCAGGAACCACTGGCGGTGGGCCAGGACGGCCTGGTGGATGGGGTGGGCGGGGTCGGGGTATTCGGCCGCCGCGTTGAGGAAGGCGCAGCCGCGGAAGCCGGGGCTCTGAATGCCTCCGGTGATGAACCGGCCGATCGCCCGGACCGCGTCGGCCGCCGACGGCTCGCCCGCCCGTGCGGCCTCGATGCCCGCCCGGATGCCCCGGTCGGCCTGGTCGAGGTAGGCGAGGACGAGCTCTTCCTTGCCGGTGAAGTGCCGGTAGAGCGTGGCGCGGGTGACCTGCGCCTCCGCGATGATCCGGTCGACGCCGACGGAGTGGATGCCCTCCGCGTAGAAGATCCTGGTCGCCGTGTCGAGCAGTCGCGCTCGCGCCGCCGACGTACTGGCCCTTCCCGTGCCCTCGCTCATACGGCCAGATTACCGCACGCGTGAGGGAGAACGTTCGGTCTTGACAGGGGTGGCCGCGTTCCTTTGAATGGATAGCGAGACCGAACGTTCTCCCTCGCTAGGTGGAGGGCCTCCGGTGCCCGCCGACCGCTATCAACTCGGCCTTCCTGAAAGGAACTTCCATGGACACCCTCGTCGGTACCGCTCCCGCCGGCTTTCCCACCGCCCTGCGCAAGCTGTACCTCCTGCGCTTCGCGTTCGCCGCGGTGTGGGCCGCCCTGCTGTTCGCGACCGCCGACACGCTGGGCGCGCTCACCGCCACGCTGCTGGTGCTCTATCCGCTGTTCGACGTGGCCTGCGCGGTCGTCGACATCCGGTCCGCCCGGGCGAACGGCCAACCGGTGCGCGCCCTGTACGTGAACATCGCGCTCAGCGCCCTCACCGGCATCGGCCTCGCCGTCGCCGCCACCTCCGGCATCCCCGCCGTCCTGCGGGTCTGGGGCGTCTGGGCGGTCACCGCGGGCATCGTCCAGCTCGTCGTCGGCGCCGCCCGACGCCAACTCGGCGGCCAGTGGGCCATGATCGCCAGCGGCGGAATCTCCACGCTCGCCGGCGCCTCGTTCATCGCCCAGGCGGGCAAGGACGGCGCCTCCCTGAACAACCTGGCCGGTTACGCCTTCCTCGGCGGCGTCTTCTTCCTGGTCTCCGCCCTCCGCCTGGGCCGCGCCCGCCGGGGATGACGTACCGCCCGGGCTTCACCCCTCACCGGTGGTCGCGCAGGAAGGCGGGGATCTCCTCGCGGGTCGGATGGTCCGGCAGGGGCGCGGGCTCGTCCTGGAGGAATGCGGTGATGACGTCGGCGGCCCGGTCGTCGTTGTCGTCGAGCCCGTTCCACATGTGGTGTCCGACTCCGGGCAGGTACTGCGTGCGCTGGATCGCGGGGTCGTCGGCGAGGACGGCGGTCGCCCACTGGCGGACCTGGGAGGAGCACTCGGCGATCATCAGCATCGCGGGGGTCCGGGAGCGCCGCAGTTGCGGGGCGATGGAGGGCGAGTCCTTGATGGTCTGCTGGACGCGGAGGCTGGCGGCGGCGCTGAAGGAGAAGTTCTCCGCCGTGTCCTCGGTCGGGATGCGGTGTGCGTCGCGCGCGCAGTAGCTGGCCGCGGTGTCGCCGCCGAGGTCTGCGGCGGTGAACGCGTTGGCGCCTTCGGCCTGTCCGATCAGCCCGGTTTCGGGGGTGAGGAGCCCGAGCCGTATGAGGCCGAACGCGACGGCGTACCGCGGGACATGGGTCGACCGCGGTCCGGTCACGTCCGGCGCGAGACCGCGTGCGGACGGCCGGCCCTGGTGTCCGGCGATACGGGCGGTGGGGCCGTCCATCGGGCCGGGCTCGGCGATGATCGCCCGGTTCAGGCGGGTGGCGGTACGCGGGTCGGCCAGGGCCCGGGTGAGCACGGCCCCGCCCGAGGAGAAACCGAGGACGTCGACCCTGCCCCGGTCCAGGCGGTCGACGAAAGCGGAGAAGTCACGCACCGAGCGGGAGATCGTGTACTGCTCCATGGGGAGCAGGCCGCTCCGCCCGCCGCCCGCCTGTTCGTAGGCGTAGACGTCGTAGCCCCGGCGCGCCAGGAGCCGCAGGAACCGGTGGTCGAGCACCGAGATGCTGCGAACCGGCCCGCCGTGGAGGTAGACGAGCGGAACGGAGTGCCGGGGGCCGCTGGTCGCGGGCGGGTGGTGATACACCGCGACCCGGCTGCCGGTGGCCAGGCTCCAGTGCTGCGTCGCCACGAACGGCAGGTCGGGCGGGGGCTGTCGGGCGGTGGGCGCGCTCGGGACGCAGACCGACGCCGTCAACGCCGCCGCGACGACCACCGGCAGGAACGGCATGAGCCGCGCCGCCCCCGCCCGGGTACGACGCCGGCCCCGCCACAGGATGACGGCGGTCCCGACTCCGAGGGTCACCAGCCATGCGCCGAGCCCCGAGCCCGCCCCGTCCGTGAGGACGAGCGTCCCGAGAAAGACGACGGCCAGTGCCGCGACGGCGGCCAGGACCAGCAGTAAGCGGCCGGTGAAGCGGGCGAGGCGTATGCGGGCGAGACGTATGCGGGCGAGACGTATGCGGGCGAGACGTGTGACGGGCGTGGGCACGGCGAACCTCCGAAGTTTCCAAACGCTGTTTCAAAACGACGTTATCAGAGGAGGTACGCTTCTCGTCATGGGTAGGCCGAGGACGAACGACGCGACTGTCAGGGAGCGACTCGTGGAGTGCGCGACCGAACTGCTCGCCACCCGCCCGCAGGAGTCGGTCACGGTCCGCGCCGTGGCGACGGCCGCCGAGACGTCGACGGCGGCGGTGTACTCCCTGTTCGGCGGCAAGGAAGGTCTGATCGGAGCGGTCCGCGACCGAGCCGTGGCCGGCCTCTTCCGGACCCTGACCGCGGTGCCGGCCTCGGAGGACCCCCTCGCCGACATCTACGCGCTGGCCGCCGCGTACCGACGATGGGGCGTCGAGCACAGCCACCTCTACGCGGTGCTGTTCGGCGGAGTGCAATCCTTCGATCCGTCAGGGGCGGTCGGAGCCGGTGACCCCGTCCGGCCGCTCATCTCGGCGATCGATCGCGCGGTGGAACAGGCCGTCCTCGACGGCGACGGGACGGAGATCGCCGTCTCGCTCTGGGTGGCCCTGCACGGGCTGGTGACCCTCGAACTCGCCGGCGCCTTCGACGCCCCCACCGCCGACAGCGCCTTCCGGTCGACGATCCTCGCCACGCTGCGCGGCTGGGCGGCGCCTTCGGGTTCCGCCGTGCGCTCCTGAACGGCCGGGGTCGGCGGCTGCGGCTGCGGCGTATGGCCCGGTGGGAGCGCCGGCGGAGGTACGAGAGATCAGCTGCACCAGAGCATGGATCTGCGGCAGAGCCCGGCGCTTTGCCTGCGCCTCACCCTTGCCCGGGGCGGAGATCCGCCAGCGCGGCTCCCAGCCGACGCGCACCCTCGGTCAGTTCGGTGTGGTCGGCGGCGGCGGCGAACCCGATACGCAGGTGGGCCGCCGGCGGCTCGGTGGCGAAGTAGCGGCTGCCGGCGCTCACGGCGACGCCGCGTTGCCGCGCGGCGTTCGTCAGTACGGTGTCGTCCACGCCGGCCGGCAGGCGGACCCACAGGTGGAGCCCGCCCGCGGGCACGGCGTTCAAGGCCACACCGGGCACTTCCCGGGCGACCGCGGCGGCCAGCGTGGCGCACCGCTCCCGGAGCGCCACGCCGAGAGACCGTACGTGCCGGTCCCAGGACGGGGAGCTGAGCACCTCCAGCGCGGCCTCCTGCAGCGGGCGGGTGACGAAGAAGTCGTCGACCAGGCGCACCGCCCGCATGCGCTCCATCACCGGCCCGCGCGCCACCAGCGCCCCGATCCGCAGGCTCGGCGCCGCGGGCTTGGTGAGTGAGGTCACGTGGACGACCGTGCCGTCGGGGTCGTCGGACACCAGTGGTGGAGGCACCGGGCCGCCGTGTCCCAGGTGCCGCGCGAAATCGTCCTCGATCACGAACGCGCCCGAAGCGCGCGCCACATCGAGGATCTGGCCGCGACGTTCGGGCGCCAGCACGGTGCCGGTCGGATTCTGGTAGGTCGGCTGGCAGTACAGCAACCGTGCGCCGGTCATCGCGAACGCGTCGGCCAGCAGGTCGGGTCGTACGCCGTCGGCGTCGAGCGGCACCGGCACCGGCCGCAGCCCCGCGGCGCGGGCCGCGGCCAGAGCCCGAGGATAGGTCGGCGACTCCACCAGGACCGGGCTGCCGGGCCCGGCGATGGCCCGGAACGCGATCGACAGGGCGCTCTGCCCTCCCGCGGTGACCAGCACGTCCTCCGCTGTCACGCTGCCGCCGACGATCCGGGCGAACACGGTGCGCAGCGCCGCCAGACCGCCGACCGGGGCGCGGTCCCAGGCGTCCGGACGGCGTGCCGCCCGCGCCAGGGCGGCGCTCAGGGCTCGGGTGGGCTGGAGGGAGCGGTGCACGTAACCGCCGTCCAGGGTGATCGTCCCGGCCGGCGGCGGCCCGAGCGGGTCGGCGATCAGGCGGGTGTCGACGGCCCGGTCGGTGAGGGCGACCGTCTGCCAGGCCGTGTCGGTGGCAGTGACCTCGTCGCGGGGCCTGGCGCGCTGCGCCACGTACGTACCGCTGCCGGGGCGGGTCACCACCGCGCCCTCGGCGGCCAGCGCGGCGATGGCCCGCGCCACGGTCGCGGGGCCGACGCGGTACTCCTTGATCAGCTCCCGGCTGCTCGGCAGCCGGTCGCCGGGCGAAAGCCGGGAGAGCAGCGTACGGATGCTGTCGGCCAACTCGCCAGAAGTGCTACCGTCGTTCATGAGAGATGAGAATAGCGCTACTGGATCCGCCCCGGAAGCACTTCAGCGGGAAGCGCGTCAACGGGAAGCAGGTCAACGGGAAGCAGTTCACCTGGACGTGGCCGCCCTGCGATCGGACACCCCGGGCTGCCGGCAGGTCATCCACTTCAACAACGCGGGCTGCGGACTGCTGGCCGCCCCGGTTCTCGACGCGATGGTCGGCCATCTGAACCTCGAAGCACGGATCGGCGGCTACGAGGCGTCGGCCGCCCGAGCCGGCGAAGTCCGCGAGTTCTACACGGAGATCGCCGCCCTCATCAACACCACGCCCGACAACATCGCCTTCGCGGGCAGCGCCACCCACGCCTACGCGAACGCCCTGTCGTCGATCCCGTTCGAGGCCGACGACGTCATCCTCACCACTCGCGACGACTTCGTCTCCAACCAGATCGCCTTCCTGTCCCTGCGCAAGCGCTTCGGCGTACGCATCGTCCACGCGCCCGACGCACCCGAGGGCGGGGTCGATGTGGAGGCGATGGCCGCGCTGATGCGGAGCCACCGCCCGCGCCTGGTGTCCGCCACTCATGTCCCGACCAACTCCGGCCTGGTCTCGCCGATCGCCGAAATCGGCCGCCACTGCCGTGAGTTGGACCTGCTCTACCTGGTCGACGCCTGCCAGTCGGTGGGCCAGTTCGTCATCGACGTGGAAGAGATCGGCTGCGACCTTCTCACCGCCACCTGCCGCAAGTTCCTCCGCGGCCCGCGCGGATCCGGATTCCTGTACGTCTCCGACCGCGTCCTGCGCGCCGGCTACGAACCGCTGTTCATCGACATGCACGGCGCCCGCTGGAACCGGCCGGGCGGCTACGAGCCCGTCGGGACGGCGGCCCGGTTCGAGGAGTGGGAGTTCCCCTACGCCACGGTGCTCGGCAGCGCCGCCGCGACGCGCTATGCCCGCAAGGTCGGCATCGAGGCCATCGAGCAGCGCACACCGGCGCTCGCTACCCGACTGCGCGACCGGCTCCGACCCGTACCCGGGGTGCGCGTGCTCGACCGCGGCCCGCGTCTCGCCGCGCTGGTCACCTTCGGCGTGGAGGGCTGGCAGCCGCAGCCGTTCAAGGAGGCCATGGACGCCCGTGGCATCAACTCGGCTCTCAGCTTCCGCGAGTTCGCACAGTTCGACTTCGCGGACAAGGGCGTCGAATGGTGCCTGCGCCTGTCGCCGCACTACTACAACACCGAGGAGGAGGTGGACCACGTCGCCGACGCGGTCGCGGACCTCGTCGGCCGGGGGCGAATGAGACCAGAACTGAGATCACGCTGAACCATGTACTGCCGGTCAACGTGCTTCTGGCGAACGCGGGATCTCTGTCGATGCGCCATGCGGAGGGTGAAGCCCACGGCCCCTCCCCTCACACATAAATCACTCGGCAGGGTGGACCGCGTCTTGGGGCGCATGGACGACACACGTAGGGCTAATACCTCCGGCATGAACGCCACCACCGTTGAGTCGGTCCCGCTTCCCATGATCACCGCCACCTCTTCGTGTTCCGCCTACACCTGGTGCACGGACAGCGGCGACCACGAGTCGCACATGGGCGTTGTCGCCGACGTGTCGAGCACCCGTCAGGGATCGCTCCCTCACGTGCGTGCCTGGCTCCACGATCTCAATGGCGACGGCGAGCTGACCGCCAGCGTCACCTACGAGGGCGAAAGCGATGACTTCGACATCGCCGGGCTGCGTGCCCATGCCGTGCGGGTCGGCGCATTCGCCGGCCAAGTGATGGCACTTGCTGACCAGCTTCAGGCCGGGACGTACTCGCCTGATCCGACTGCCATCACTGCGAAGAAGCCAAGCACCTGGACGATCGCCATTGAAGGGGGCGGGCAGATTTCCGGGCATCTTCCTCCGTGGATCGAGCGCAGCTCCGCCGCAGATTTCGCGGAGAAACCGCTACGCGCTGACCGACTCGGCTTGCTGGTGGACATTGATCACTGGCTCTCTATCGAAGGCGTCGAGATGAACGTGGCCGGTCCTGGGTACGAGGACCCGGCCGAGCCCGAAGAGATTCTTCGCGGACACTTGCAAGTACGCCCCTTCGACAGCGACCCGGCCTCCCGTGTACCACACGTCGACCTAGAGGTGGTGGAGGGGCGCTGGATGGAGAATCTCGGACCCGCTGACCTGGCAGACATTGCCGACAAGCTACGGGAGCAGGCCGCGCGGCTTGACGACACCCGCCAAATGCTCGTTGAAGCAAGGATCGACTGGGAAGCGAACGCATAACCAAGCCTGCTGGCGAGGACGGCACAGAAGTGCGTCGCTTCCGGTTTTCTCGGTATCAGAACCTGTAGTGAACGACTCTTGCCTGAAGTTGGGTATGTCTGAACTGATTCAGCCCTGCGTCGGCCATGTGGGGCGTTTCAATTCCTTTCCAGGAGGAGGCGTTCATCATGGTGTTCGGGATCTCGCGGAGGCGAATGTTTTTCTTGCTTTCTGCTGGTGGCTTCTGCTGGCCGGGAGGTGTGAGCCAACCGTGGGCTTGGTTCTCAGACGGCTTTGAGGAGTTCGCGGAGGTTGGTCATGCGCGCTCTGACGTCGGCGGCCTCGGCGGGTGGGATCGGGCTCTTGTCGTTCTCAGGGCTGTGGGTTTCGCGGCAGGGGCGGCAGAGCCCGTCGGGGAGCGCTTCGGGGTGGCCTGGGCGGCCGCAGTCGGTGCATTCCAGGAGGATGCGGCGAGCGGGGTCGGAGGGCTCCGGTGACATGTTCGGGCCCGGCAGCCGGGGCGGCATCTTGTCGATGAGGCGGCGGCGGAGAAGGCCGACGGGAAAGCCGACCTGGGCGGGAAGCCCTGCCGTCAGGGCACCGGCCAGGTAGTCGACGGTCACGCCCCGGGCGAGCCATTTCGCCGCCAGTGGTTCGAGCGCGGCGCAGTCGTCGGCGGAGAGGGCGAGTCGGTGGTCGTCGCGGCCGAGGCGGGCCAGGGCGAGGTAGGCGGGGCTGGCTTTCGCGGGAACCGTGTCGGGGGCGGGCGACGCGGGCTCGGCGTCCGGCGCCTGGGCCGGGGTGCGTTGCTGCGGTACGCCGGTGGGTTCGGGGGCCAGTTCCGTGCCGGGGCCCACGGGTACGGGCGGCGGCGGAGTGTCCTCGGCCGGGACCCAGGGCGGCGGGGAAGCGGCGTCGGGGATCGAGGCGTCGGGCGCGGAGCTGACCGCCTGGGTGGCGTTCTCGGTGGCGAGGTAGGTGTTCCACCATTCGTTGTCGTGGGCGGTGCGGGACCAGAAGGTGCGGAAGACCCAGCGATGATCTTCGGCTGGCCGCGAACTTGCGTATCTTCCTGCTCATGACTGCGTCGGTGCCTTAGAATGCCAACCTATTCCGCAAGCATGACGGGGGAGTCCGTGATCTTCACTTCCATTGAAGTGTCAAACTTCAGATCCATCGCGGAAAGCGGTACCCTGCCACTAGGCCCGATCACGCTTATTATCGGCCGAAATAATACGGGAAAATCTTCACTCCTGCATGCAATTTATCTACTGCAAGAAGGTTCCCAATTTCGAGAATCAGACATTCGAGTAGGTGAAGAATCCTCCCGAATTCTACTATCTTATCAGGGTGACATTCCTCTGCCGGTACTGCGAAATACGCAATCGCCGGGAGGGGTAGCGGAAAAGCATATCCAATTAACTCTGACAAATTCTGGGTCTCAGCTTAACGCAGCCCAGGATGGCGGCGGCTACATTATCGGACTGGCTCCGGGGAAGGTTCCTGATAATGTCATCTACCCCGTTTTTGCTGGCCGAGTACAAAGGGCCAGCGCAGGGCAAGTCGATCGTCAAAGCATGCTCGCCGTATGGCCGCACGACGGAAACATTGTCGCGCGTGTTGCCTCGCTTGCCACGGCCCAGTTTGCAGAAGCGGTGCAATTTCGTCAGCTATGTCGAGATGTGCTGGGTTTCGAAATCAGCGTAATCCCAGGGGATCATGGGCAACACCTCGGAATGCAGGTTGACAGGTTTAGCAGCATCAATATCGATTCAATGGGTACAGGTGTAGCTGCCGTACTGAATCTCATTGTTAGTCTCTGCGGTGCGAGAGGGAAGCTCTTTCTGATCGAAGAGCTGGAGAACGACCTTCACCCGTACGCTCTGAAAGCATTGCTCGATGCCATTTTGGCGGCCAGCGAGTTTAATCAGTTTATCATCAGCACGCACAGTAGTATCGTCCTAGCAAAGCTTGGAAGCTTGGAAACATCGGTTGTTCTGCATACTTCAACAGATGAACAGATTCCTCCCTCCACCTCATACGAGGTTGTTTCTACACCAAGCCGTAGAGTGGACGTACTGCAGGAACTAGGATACGAGATCTCAGACTTGCACCTGAGTGACGGGTGGATGATTTTCGAAGAGTCGAGCGCTGAACGATTGGTACGCCAGTACCTAATTCCGTGGTTTGCCTCAGGGCTGCGTGGTATTCGCACTGTCGCTGCGGGTGGTACAAGCCGAGTGGAACCCATCTTCACCGACTTTGTCGAAATGCTTCTCTTTGCACACCTTGAACCCATGTATAAGGGCAGGGCGTGGGTTGTCGTTGATGGCGATGACAGCGGTGTGGAAGTGATCTCTAAATTGAGTCAAAAATTTCAAGATTGGCCGAGCAGTCGGTTCAATTCTTGGGAGAGCGAGAGGTTTGAGGACTACTACCCAGAAGTATTTCAAGATAAGGTTCAGGAAGTTTTTTCCATCGAAGGAAAGGCGGATTTGCGGAGGGCTAAGAAGGAGCTCTTGGACGAGGTGCTTGACTGGATTGAAGCTGACGAGGTCGTTGCGCGTGCTGAGTTTGAGAAGAGTGCCGGCGAAGTAATTGCATATCTATGTTCGGTTGAAACAGAGTTGGCCAAGCTTGGAAGGCCCAAGGGAAATCGGACGGGGAATTGATATGGCGTTCGGGAATGCCGATACTTCAGCTTCTCTTCAGGGCACCCGATCGCGAGGCAGCTGGCTGGTGGCTCCCGCGAAGACGATCAGGGGAAACCTTCCGCGCCAGTACAGGCTCATGGTCACGTTAGCCACGCCCAAGTGAAGTCGTACGCCCAGGCGAAGCGGCTCGCGGCGTGAATACCGATGGTGAACTCCACTACGGTCCCATCGGCGGCGCACCCGGTCCGACGGAGCTCTGCAACCCACTCACCGGGCATCGCCTGCAGGAGCTCCGCTTTCTCCGACGCTGCGGCGCGCGCGAACAGTTGCTCCCGCATGTGGTCGATCTCGTATCCCGCGTCCTAGAGCACGCGATATCCGCCGCCCGTGCCAGCCGGACCCGGCGTCGGGTCGATAAGCCGTATTCCTTCAACGTGCTCGGGGTGGTAGTAGCTGGTGAGGATGTGCGTCGGCTGATCCCCCTCCTTATCGAGCCGCGCCCGTGCTACATAACGCGGGTGTGGCAACCCGGACGGGCGGAAGGCCGGGCACTGCCCCCCCCTCAGCGCAAACCGTCGGCACCCAGTCGCACGCCGTGCTATCAGCACATGGTCGACACCGGGCGTACGGGCATGGTGCGGCAGGTCGACGGCCTCATCCGGGAAGCGGCTGGCTGGGGGGCGATGACGGCGGGCCCGCCGGGGGCGCTCGTACCGGCCGGCCGAGGCGGAGGACAAAGCAAAGGGCCCGGTTCAGTGAACCGGGCCCTTCGTCTACAGCGGTAGCGGTGGGATTTGAACCCACGGTGACGGGTTACGCCACACTCGCTTTCGAGGCGAGCTCCTTCGGCCGCTCGGACACGCTACCGAGAGAGAGCTTAGACCATCCCGGGGCGTGGACAGAAATCGGTTCTCGGGGGTGGGGCCGCAGCCGGTCCGGCGTCGGGGCCGTGCCCGGTCGGATGGCGGGGCCGTACCCGGTCGGGCGTCGGGGCGTAGCCGGTCAGACCGCAGGCCCGTACCCGGTCAGAGCGTGCGGAAGAACGCCGTCAGCTGTTCGGCGCACTCGTCCTCCAGGACGCCCGCGATGACCTCCGGGCGGTGGTTCAGGCGGCGGTCGCGGATCACGTCCCAGAGGGAGCCCGCCGCGCCGGCCTTCTCGTCGCGGGCGCCGTAGACGACGCGGGCGACGCGCGACTGGACCAGGGCGCCCGCGCACATCGTGCAGGGCTCCAGGGTGACCACCAGCGTGCAGTCGGTCAGGCGCCACTCGCCCACCGCCTCGGATGCTCGGCGCAGGGCCAGGATCTCGGCGTGCGCGGTCGGGTCGCCGGTGGCCTCGCGTTCGTTGTGGGCGGCGGCGAGCTCGGCTCCGTCGGGGCCCAGAACGACGGCGCCGACCGGCACATCGCCGGCCGACGCCGCCTGCGCGGCCTCGGCCAGGGCGCGGCGCATCGGTGTCTTCCAGGGGTCGCGTACGGGGTCGGGCTCGGGTGCGCGTACAGGACCCGGGACGGGCTCGGGTGAGGGGTTCGGCGGTCGTGCGATCACCCGCGGACCCTAACGGACGGGACAGGTGGAGGAAGAGAGGGAGGGAAGGAGGGGCGCGCGCAACGGCCGGCCTAGCGGACCGACTCCAGGACCTCCGCCGCTCCCACTGCCTCCGCGATCTCCGCGAGTGCGTCGGTCTGCAGGGTGAGCAGCTCCTTCTCGGACATCCCGAGGTCGGCGAGGACCCCGAGCTCACCGATCGGCCCCGCCGGAACGGCGTCCGGGTCGGGGGCGTCGTCGTCCGGGTCGACGGCCGCCGGGGCGGGCCGTTCCGGTTCGCCGTCCTCCGTGCCGTCGAGGTCGACGAGCTCCTCCAGGGCGGCGATCTCGTCCCCGGCCCCTGGTTCGCGGCCGAGCATTTCGTCGGTGAGCAGGATCTCCCCGTACGAGGAGCGGGCGGCGGCGGACGCGTCCGAGACGTAGATTCGGGGGTCCTCCTCACCGTCCACCCGGACGACGCCGAA
Organism: Streptomyces sp. SID14515; assembly: GCF_010548505.1. Classification (NCBI taxonomy): domain Bacteria; kingdom Bacillati; phylum Actinomycetota; class Actinomycetes; order Kitasatosporales; family Streptomycetaceae; genus Streptomyces; species Streptomyces sp. SID14515. The sequence continues at coordinate 148,723 of NZ_JAAGMH010000134.1, forward strand.
CCAGGCGTCCTCCTGCTCGATGTAGACCAGGACCGTGTCCTCGTCCACCGAGGCCTCCCGGGCCAGATCCGTCAGATCGGACAGGGTCTCCACATCGTCGAGCTCTGTATCGCTCGCTTCCCACCCGTCTTCGGTGCGCGCGAGCAGTGCGGCGAAGTACACCGTGACTCTCCCACTGGTCATAGGCGAATCGGTCCGACGGGAGGGCGAACGGTGATCCGTCCGTCCTGAGCCCCGCCCAATCGGCATCGTGGCAGAAACAAGCGCCGTGCGAGACCTCTTCGACCGTTGCGTCGGCCATCAGTTCCAGGAGTGCCTGGTCGGCCCTCTCCCTGACGAGCCGATCGGCGAGGGGGTGCGCCGGTGGTACAGAGCGGCGTGCGAGAGGGCCCGGGAGACCGTCTCACCAGCGGAAAGTGCGCATCCGCATCTGTTGCCGCATACGGGCGGCGCGGGCCCGGCGCGGCTGCACCCGGTCGCGCAGCTGCTTGGCCTCGTGGAGCTCGCGGAGGAACTGGGCGCGTCGGCGGCGGCGGGCCGCATCACTCTCCTGCGCGTCCTCGACGTCAGCCGTCGCACCTGCCACGCCCTCGGCGTCGCGCCCGTCGCGCGGCCCGCCAGAGGCCTGGTTGCGCCGCAGTTCCCCGTCAGCCATCGACACACCACCCCAGTGCTGGGTCCGTATGCCCCCACCTTCCCCCCGAACAGGTGGTTGATGCCAGCGCAGAGTGCCGGACGGCACGGTTACTGTTGACGCATGCGGATCCACGTCGTCGACCACCCGCTGGTGGCGCACAAACTCACCACGCTGCGCGACAAGCGCACCGACTCCCCGACCTTCCGGCGGCTCGCCGACGAGCTGGTCACCCTCCTCGCCTACGAGGCCACCAGGGATGTGCGCACCGAGCAGGTCGACATCGAGACCCCGGTGACGCCCACGACCGGGGTGAAGCTCTCGCACCCCCGGCCCCTGGTCGTCCCGATCCTGCGCGCCGGTCTGGGCATGCTGGACGGCATGGTGCGGCTGCTGCCGACCGCCGAAGTGGGCTTCCTCGGCATGATCCGCAACGAGGAGACCCTCCAGGCGGAGACGTACGCGACCCGGATGCCCGAGGACCTCTCCGGCCGCCAGGTCTACGTCCTGGACCCGATGCTGGCCACCGGCGGCACTCTCGTCGCGGCCATCCGCGAGCTGATCAAGCGCGGTGCCGACGATGTCACCGCCGTCGTCCTCCTCGCGGCGCCCGAGGGCGTCGAGGTGATGGAGCGCGAGCTGGCCGGCACCCCGGTCACCGTCGTCACCGCCTCCGTCGACGAGCGGCTCAACGAGCACGGCTACATCGTGCCGGGCCTCGGGGACGCGGGCGACCGGATGTACGGCACGGCCGAATAGGGCCGCCTTTCCCGCGATTCTCGCGCCCCGTTCCGGCGTCGTACGGTCTCACTCTCGTACGGTGCCGGGGCGGGGCGCTTTCGTGTGCCCGGGGGTGGGGGCGGGACGAGGTTCAGCAGGAGGGGGAAGGCGCGGGGGCCGGCTTCGTCAGGGCCGTCATCGCCGCGGTGGCCTCCTGCGGGGTGCTGAACGCCTTGAACTTCGCCCCGAGGATCAGATCGACCTCGCCCGTCTTGCGGGTGTCGGTCTTCTGCACCGTGCCCGCCAGCTGGGTGCCGAGCACCGTGAAGCTGCCGTTCGTCGCGGTCGGTGCGCCGAGCAGCACGCCCGTTCCCGGCACCTTCTTGTCGTACTCCTTCGACGCGTTGCCCACCTCGCCGATGGTGAAACCGCGCTTCTTGAGCTCTTCGGCGGCGGTTTTGGCCAGCCCGCTGCGCGTCGTCGCGTTGTAGACGTTGACCTTGATCGCGGCCGGTTTAGGCAGCGCCTTGACGGGGGCCGCCGACGGCTTCGCGGTGGGGCAGTCGCGCTTGTGGTCGGCCGCGCTGGCGCTCTTGTCGCCGCCGGTGAAGACGTCGATGAGCTGCAGAGTGCCCCAGCCGGCCAGGCCGAGGGCGACGACGGCGCCGATGCCGGCGAGGACCAGCCTGCGGCGGTGCCGGGGGCGGCGCATGCGGGGGTAGGTGTCGCCCGTGATGCGGTACTTTCCGCCCATGCCGGGGGGAGTGAGCATGCTCATGGACGCAGCGTAGTGCGACCCGGTGATGATGCGTACTAAATGATCAACGTATGGCACCCGGATGAGCGTGAAAGCACCCGAAAGCCCGAATCAGGGTCTCGGTGGGATGCGGAAACCCCGCCGACCCCCGTCGACCGTGTCGATCGCCGCCGGGCTCGTCGGAACGCCGGTGGCCAGTGGGGTGTGCGGTGCCTCGCGGCGGAGAGCGCGGGGTGACCGGGCGGCGTCAGCCCAGGTCGAGGACGCGGGCGTGCAGCACCTGGCGCTGCTGGAGCGCGGCGCGGACCGCCCGGTGCAGCCCGTCCTCCAGGTAGAGGTCGCCCTGCCACTTCACGACGTGCGCGAACAGGTCGCCGTAGAACGTGGAGTCCTCGGCGAGGAGGGTCTCCAGGTCCAGCTGGCCCTTGGTGGTCACGAGCTGGTCCAGGCGAACCGGACGCGGCGCGACATCCGCCCACTGGCGGGTGGATTCCCGGCCGTGGTCGGGGTATGGCTTCCCATTTCCGATGCGCTTGAAGATCACACGGAAAGCCTACCGGGCAAGGGCCACCGGGCGCAGCCACGGAACCTCACCGTGATGCGTCACGACGGCGGCGCAAAGGCCGTATAGCGCCGAATAGGGCTGGATACCAGGACAGGGGCCGTCAGACGGATATCCCCGATAACCCCGGAGCCCGGTACGCATTCCGTACCGGGCTCCGGGCGTCAGCTACCGCGCGACTCGGCCGTGGCCCTCGCGCAGGCCGCCTCCGCTGCCTCCGCTGCCCGGCGTACCGGTGCCGGTGCCGGTGTCAGGGGTGACCGGGCGGGTCAGCGAGCGCAGGTCGTGGGCGTACGTACCGACGGCGTTGGCGATCACGTCGATGTTGGTGTCGAAGTGGCCCATGTCGATGTTGTCCAGATCGTCGCAGGCCGCGTGGTAGCAGGGGTCGTACGCGATCCCCGCCTCGCCGCCGTACACCTCGGCCTGGGCCGCCGTCTTGATGCCCTCCGCCCCGGTGTCCGTACCGCCGGAGGGGATGCCGGCCTCGATGAACGGCCCGTAGTCCGAGCGGCCGGTGAAGTCCGTGCCCTCGTGCGGCTTGCCCTTGCCGTCGAGGAACTCGTTGATGTCACGCTCCAGTTGGGCCGAGCCCTCCGGGCCGGGACCCTCGCCGACCTCGTCGGAGTCGTCGCCGTCGAAGACGAACTGGACGCCGTTCGGCGAGGCGATCATGTCGAAGTTCAGATAGAGCTGGATCTGCTCGCGCTGCTTCTCGGAGAGCGCCTCGACGTACTTCTCCGAGCCGATCAGACCGTTCTCCTCGGCCGACCACCAGGCGAACCGCACCTTGTTGGCGGGGTTGCTCTTCGACTTCGCCAGTTGCAGGGCGACTTCGAGCAGACCGGCGGATCCGGAGCCGTTGTCGTTGATGCCGGGGCCCTCGGTCACCGAGTCGAGGTGGGCGCCGAGCATCACGGTCCGCGCCGCGTTGCCGCCGGGCGTCTCCGCGATGACGTTGCGGGTGGGGCGGTCCTCCTGGAGCTCGCGGATCTCGAAGGAGACCGTGACCTCGCCGCCCGCGAGGTCGGCGACGAGCTTCTCGCCCTCCTCCTGGGTGAGGCCGCCGGTCGGGATCCTGCCGGCGGCGACCTCGCCGAGGGTGCCGGACAGGGCGCCCTCGACGTTGTTGTAGATGACCGCTCCGGCCGCGCCCGCCTCGGCGGCGGCCGCCTGCTTCTCGGCGAAGGAGCAGGCGCCGCGCTTGATCAGCGCGATCTTGCCGGTGAAGTTCGCGGAGGCGTAGTCGGCGGCCTCGCAGCCCGGGGTCTCGTCGTCGGGCACGGCGAGGAGCTCTGCTGTCAGGCCGCCCACCTTCGTCGACGGCGTGTACGTCATGGCCTTGATCGTGACGTCGCGGGGCGTCGGCGTCACCACGGAGAGCTTTTCGGCCAGCGTCTCCGTGTAGGTGAAGCGGAAGCTCTCGTAAGAGACCTTGTACCCGGCCCGCTGGAGCTGGCGGTAGACGTACGCCGCCGAGGCGTCGTGGCCCAGCGAGCCCGCGGCGCGGTGACCTTCGGCGGAGTCGGCTATCGCCTGGAACTGCCGGAGGTGGCGGTGGGCGTCGCGCGCGGACGCGTTCCTCACCAACTCCCGTGACAGCTTGGCCGCTTCCTTGCCGGGGTCGTGCGGTGCGGGGCGTCCGGGGTGCGGGGACGCGGCCAGGAGGAGCGGTGTGGCCAGAGCGGTGGCGGCCACGACAGCCATGGCTCTGCGACGTGTTGCGTGCACAGGAGTCCTTCCGGTCCGAAACGGCTGAACGAATGTGCTGCGAAAGCTAGCGAGTGGCGTGACGCCTGTGAACCGGTGTGGCCGGTTCTGATCGGTCGGACGGGGGCGTCGGCCTGTTCCTGCGCATGTACGCGTCACTTCTTCCGCGCGGGTCCGGTCTTCTTCGCCGCTTTGGCCGACTTCGCCTTCTTGGCTGCCGCCTTGGCCTCCTGCTTGTACGCGCGCACCTCGACGAGCGACTCCGGGCCCGTGATGTCGGCGACCGACCGATGCGATCCGGCCTCCCCGTACGGGCCCGCCGCCTCCCGCCACCCCGTCGGACGTACGCCGAGCTGTTTGCCGAGCAGCGCGAGGAAGATCCTGGCCTTCTGCTCGCCGAAGCCGGGCAGCGCCTTGAGCCGTTTCAGCAGCTCGTCGCCGGTCGTGGCGGTCCGCCACACCGCGCTCGCGTCGCCGTCGTACTCCGCCACCAGGAACTGGCACAGCTGCTGCACCCGCTGGGCCATGGAGCCGGGGTAGCGGTGCAGGGCCGGTTTGGCGGTGAACAGTTCGGTGAAGGCGTCCGGGTCGTACGCGGCGATCCGCCCCGCGTCCAGGTCGTCGGTGCCCATCCGTTCCGCGAGGGTGTACGGGCCGGTGAACGCCCACTCCATCGGCACCTGTTGGTCCAGCAGCATGCCGACCAGAGCGGCCAGCGGGCTGCGGCCGAGGAGCTCGTCGGCCTCCGGATTCTGGGCGATCCGCAGGGTGATGTCCTTGCCGCTGTCGCTCGTGGTCATGCTGCCGATCATCGCGAGCCCGGCGGACGACGGCGACCGGGGCTGGGCCGATGGCCTCTTCCCTGTCGGCCGAAGGGAGTAGCCGGAGGGTGTGGCGTACGGGAGCGGGCGACGGGAGTAGTCGACGGGAGTGAGAGGGGTGCCGTCCGTGCCGCCGGTACGGATGATGAATACCGAGGTGTTCTCCGGGACGTCGGCGCGCCAGCAGACGTTCGAAGAAGTACGGGGTTCGGACACCGTACGGGCCCGGCTCACGGTCGACGCGGCGTACGGCTCCGGCTCCGGCTCCGGGGAGGACCGGCGTACGGCGGTGGCGGAGATCGAGTTCTTCGGGCGGCGGGAGTGAACTCCGTTTGCCGGGGTGGTCCTTATGTGGGCAGCCGCCCCGCCCGCATCCGCAGATAGCGGGCCTCGGGTTCGCTGAGGGTGGCGTCGGCGGCCGCGTGGTACGCGGTGCGGGCGGCGGCCGGCTCCCCGGCCCGTTCCAGGAGATGTCCGCGTACGGCGTCGAGGCGGTAGGGAGGCTCCACCGTTCCCGCCAGCGCGTCGACCGCCGCCAGGCCCGCCCGGGGCCCGTGCACCATGGCCACGGCCACCGCACGGCCCAGCGCGGCGGCGGGGTCGGGGGTGCGGCGCACGAGGAGGTCGTAGAGGGCGAGGATCTGCGGCCAGTCGGTGTCCTCGGCGCGTTCCGCCTCGTCGTGCAGGGCGGCGACGGCGGCCTGCAGCTGGTAGTCCCCGGCGGGCCCCTGGGCGAGCGCCTCCTCGGCGAGCGCGGTGCCCTCGGCGATGGCCGTACGGTCCCAGAGGCCGCGGTCCTGTTCGTCGAGCGGGATCAGCTCGCCGTCGGGCCCGGTGCGCGCCGGGGTGCGCGCCTCGGTGAGGACCATGAGCGCCAGCAGCCCGGTTACGCGCCCCTCATGGGGGAGGAGCCTACGTACGGCCCGGGTGAGCCGGATCGCCTCGCGCGCCAGGTCCGTGCGGTGGAGGTCGGGGCCCGCGGTGGCGGTGTAGCCCTCGTTGAAGATCAGGTAGAGGACCTGGAGGGCGGCGGCGAGCCGCTGGTCGCGGTCCTGGGCGTCCGGCTGCCGGAACTGCGTACCGCGCACCGTCCGCTTGGCCCGGCTGATCCGCTGCGCCATCGTCGCCTCCGGCACGAGATGGGCGCGGGCGATCTCCGCCGTGGTGAGGCCGCCGACCGCGCGGAGAGTCAGCGCGATCTGCGCGGCGGGGGAGAGCGCGGGGTGGCAGCAGAGGAAGAGGAGGGTGAGCGTGTCGTCCTCGGAGGGCGCCCGGCCCTGACCGGAGGGGCCTTCGCCGGGCGGCGGGGCGACGAACGCGTCGGCCGGGGTGAGGGCGGCCGCCGTCTCCTCGCGCCGCCGCCGGGCCTCGTCGCTGCGCAGCCGGTCGGTGAGGCGGCGGGAGGCGACCCGGATGAGCCAGCCGCGCGGGTTGTCGGGGATCCCGTCCTTCGGCCACTGCTCGGCGGCCGCGATCAGGGCCTCCTGGACGGAGTCCTCGGCCGGGTCGAAGTGCCCGTACCGGCGTACGAGCGCGCCGAGGACCTGCGGCGCGTGGCGGCGCAGCAGGTCCTCGATGCGGTCGTCGGTCGTACGGTCCGCCCTCAGTGGTCGCTCCTGTCGAATCAGTCGATCCCGCCACCGATGGTCCGGATGAGCACCGGGTACTCGGGCGCACCGGCCGGCTGCGGACAGCGTGCCACGCGGGCGGCGATCTCGGTCACCCTTTCCAGGCTCTCGCATTCGAGGATCCAGAACCCGGCGAGCAGCTCCTTCGTCTCGCTGTACGGCCCGTCCGAGACCACCGGCCGCCCCTCGGCGTCGACGCTCACGGCCCGCCCCTGCGCGGGCTCCGTGAGCCCGTAGCCGGTCACCAGCTCGCCCGACTCGGCGAGGTCGTCGTTGATGCTGCCCATGTAGGCGAACATCTCCTGCATGGCCTTCTCGTCCCAGGCCGGACTGTCGGGGTTCCCTTTGCCGGCCTGCGCGTCGTAGTCCTTCTGGCTGCCCTGGACCATCACCAGATACTTCATGACCGTCGCCTCCTGGTCGCTCGTTCGCTCCGTGGTCTTTCTTCCTCTTGCACAGGGGACGTCGGGGCCGGGGCGGGTTTCTCGACACCACGCGCGGTTCTTTTTCGGATTCACTCCGGATGCGTCGCCGGATTCACCCGCTGGAGGGGTCGGAACGGGGCGTTCAGTAAAGTTCGGCTGCGCCTCGTTCCCGCTCGTCAGACCCGTTTTCCCCGCTCCGAACCACTGAGGTCCCGGCCCGTGCCCCCACCCACACCTCCGCCCCCGCCCACACCTTCGCCCCCGCCCGCACCCGCACCCGCGTCCCCGGCCGCGCTTCCGCACCCCGTCTCCGTCCCCGTCTCCGTCGTGGGGATCGGTGCGGACGGTTGGCCGGGCCTGTCCGGTACGGCGCGGGAGGCGCTGCGGGAGGCGGAGGTGCTGATCGGCGGGGCGCGCCAGCTGGACCTGCTTCCGCCGGAGTGCGCCGGTGTACGGGTGGGCTGGCCGTCCCCGCTGAGGCCGGCCGTCCCCCGGCTGCTCGCCGAGCACCGGGAGCGCCGGATCGCGGTGCTGGCGAGCGGGGACCCGATGTTCTACGGGATCGGGCGGGCGCTGGCGGAGGAGCTGGGGCCGGAGGGGCTGCGCGTGCTGCCGCACCCGTCCTCCGTCTCGTACGCCTGCGCGCGCCTCGGCTGGCCGCTGGAGGACACGGAGGTCGTGACGCTGGTGGGCCGCCCGGCGGCACGACTGGCGGCTTCGCTGTACGAGGGCCGCAGGCTGCTGGTCCTCAGCGCGGACGCGAGCACGCCCGCCACGGTAGCCGCCCTCCTCACGGCCCACGGCTTCGGCCCGAGCGTCATGCGGGTCCTGGAACAGCTGGGCAGCGAGGCGGAGGCGCACGCGGACGGCATCGCGGAGAGCTGGGCGCACGCGCCCGGGGACCGCCTGAACGTCATCGCCATCGACTGCCGGGCGGCGGCGGAAGCGCTGCGGCTCGGCACGGTCCCGGGTCTGCCGGACGAGGCGTACGAGCACGACGGCCAGCTCACCAAGCGCCACATCCGGGCGGCCACGCTCGCGACCTTGGCGCCCGCGCCCGGAGAGCTGCTGTGGGACGTGGGCGGCGGCTCCGGCTCGATCGCGATCGAGTGGCTGCGGGCCCATCCGTCCTGCCGGGCGGTGAGCGTGGAGCGGGACCCCGTACGGGCGGAGCGGATCACCCGTAACGCGGAGCGCCTGGGGGTCCCGGCGCTGAAGGTCGTCACCGGCCCGGCCCCGGCGGCACTGTCCGAACTGGCCGAACTGGAGGCGCCGGACGCGGTGTTCATCGGCGGCGGGCTGACCGCGCCGGGCCTGCTGGACGCGTGCTGGGAGGCGCTGCGGCCGGGGGGCCGGCTGGTCGCGAACACGGTGACGCTGGAGTCGGAGGCGCTGCTGGCCGAACGGCACAAGGCGTACGGCGGCGAGCTGGTCCGCCTGGCGGTCGCCCACGCCGTCCCGGTCGGTGGCTTCACCGGCTGGCGACAGGCCATGCCCGTGACGCAGTGGTCGGTAACCAAGCCCTCGGGCTCCGGGGCACGTTCGGACAAGGGAGATCGATCATGACGGTGTACTTCATCGGCGCGGGCCCGGGCGCTGCCGACCTGATCACGGTGCGCGGCGCCCGGATCCTCGCCGCCAGCCCGGTCTGCCTGTACGCGGGCAGCCTGGTCCCGGTGGAACTCCTGGCCGAGTGCCCGAAGGACGCCCGCCTGATCGACACGGCGAACCTGGACATCGGCCGGATCACGGCGGAGCTGATCCGGGCCCACGAGGACGGCCACGACGTGGCGCGGCTGCACTCGGGCGACCCGTCGGTGTTCAGCGCGGTGAACGAACAGATGAAGCGCCTGGACGAGGCGGGCGTGCCGTACGAGGTGGTCCCCGGCGTCCCCGCGTTCGCGGCGGCGGCCGCGGCCCTGAAGCGCGAACTGACGGTCCCGACGGTCGGCCAGACGGTGATCCTGACCCGCATCGCGCAGCGCGCCACGGCGATGCCGGAGGGCGAGGACCTGGCCACGCTGGGCCGCAGCGGCGCCCTGATCGTCCTGCACCTGGCGGCGCGCTACGTGGACCGGGTGGTCGAGGAACTGCTCCCGCACTACGGGGCGGACTGCCCGACGGCGGTGGTGGCGATGGCGTCCCGCCCGGACGAGCTCGTCCTGCGCGGCCCGCTGGACTCGATCGCGGAGCAGGTGAAGGCGGCGGGGGTGATCCGGACGGCGGTCATCATGGTGGGGCGGACACTGGGGTCGGAGCAGTTCCGGGACAGCTATCTGTACTCGGCGGGGCGGGACCGGGGGGAGTGCTGAGGGGCGGGGTGCCGGGCCTCCAAGAACAGGAGACCAGGTTCGATCGCGTACGGGTGAATACGGCGAGAGTCCCGTACTGATCACCATGGTTGGGCCAGTCTGTCGGCTGTGACCTCGACTTCCCCGACCACGGGGCCTGACCGCTGGCACCACTACGGAGCTGCAGCCTCGAACAAAAGCCGTTCCGTCGGCCGCTTCTACTGGGACTGGTACCAACGGATCGGACCCGGGGACGAACTGCTGGGCGACCTCACCGGTCGCACCGTCGCGGAGCTGGGCGCCGGAGCCGGTCATCAGGCTGCTTATGTGGCGGCCGAGTTGGGAGCTGCGCGGGTCGTCGCGATCGACAGCTCAGCCGCTCAGCATGCCCGCAGCAACAACGTCTACGGAGACGTGTGCGGCCTGGACTTCGTCCTCGACGACGCTGCCGCCTACCTCCGGGCCCACCCGGGCAGCCTCGACGTCGCTTACAGCGTCTTCGGCGCACTCGACTTCACCGACCCACGGGCCTTGCTCCCGGCCGCTGCGGCGGCGCTCCGGCCCGGTGGGTTCCTGGTGTTCTCCACGCTCGCGCGCTACCGAACGGGCGCGCCACCCGAGACGCAGTGTCGACCCGCCGACATCGCGACCCGTATGCCTGATGGCGGTCCCGGCACGATGCAACGGTGGGTTCTGGGGGCCTCGGTATGGGGGAAGTTGTTGGACGAGCACGGGTTCGACCTGGTTGATTCCGACACCGTGCACGACCCGGGGCCCGATGGCGGGGCGCCGGTGGCCACCAGCCTCTTCCGGGCGAGGAGGCCGTCACCCTGGCCCGAGCCTCCGGATCCGGGTATGTCGCCCGTGAACCCCTGGGCCTGTGCCACGAGTTCGGCCACTTGAGCCGCGACCACCGGATGGCGGAGCTGGAGGCGAAGATCAGCGGTGGCAGTGCTTCCCGGCTTTCGCGTGAACAGCGCGGGCGCTTCGTCGCGATCTGCTGGACAGCCCAGATGTTCAAGCACTTCGATGAGCCGAAGCCGGGCTACGTCGCGGACTGGCCCGGTCTCCCGGTCTGGCAGCAGGAGACCGACGCCGATATCTTCGACGCCATCGAGAAGGCGCTCGGCTGACGTCGAAGGAGACCCGGGTTTACCGGCTCACCGGATGGCGTACCCGTCCCACAGGGCGCCACCGGACCGGTCCAACACCCCCGCCACGACCTCCGCGAAGGCCTTCGTGTCCCCGGTGATCGCCTGCGCGGCGGCTTCTGACAGCGCGCGGTGTACCTCGGGGGCGGCTGCGGCCAGCCGCCGTGAGAGCCATTTGCCTTTGCCGAGCCAGTGCCCGCCGGCCAGTAGGACCAGCTCCGAGGCGCGCTGCAGCATGTGCGTGACCAGGTACACCCGCTCCGCGGGATCCGTGCAGCCCCGTAGGTCGTCGAGCAGGTCGGTCAGGATGTACCGCTGGTAGTTGTGCTCGTGCTCCGAGAGCGGCGGCGGGCCCGCGGCCCAGCGCGTGCGTGCCTCGTCCTGGAGCGCGGCGCCCAGCCCGTCCGTGTCCACCAGGAGCAGGCCCTCGGCGCACATGGCGAGCAGCGGTGAACTCCGCTTCGCGGTCTCCTGGTCGGCGAAGCTGTGCCAGCGGGCCTCTGTCTGTACGAACAGCTCCACCGGCCAGCCGCGATATACGAGGTTCTCCCGGCCGGCGGCGGACGGGTCGTCCAAGAGAACCACGATGTCCAGATCGGACGTGGGTGTTCGGCGGTCGGTCAATACGCTGCCGGCAAGGAAGGCCGCCCGGGCGGCGGGAAACCGGTCCCGCACCAGTTCGCGGGCTGTGAGTACGGGGTCGTCCATGATCGCAGCGTACGTGCCGGCGTCGGTGCCGTACGGGAGCGGGTGCTTCTGCTTCTCCTCGACTCGCAGGTCGTCCACGGACGCATATCGAGTTATGCCGAACGGAAGATGACGGCTGCGCCGAGGGCCGCATCCGCCGGTACGAACGTGTCGCCCGACGGTGTCTCCCGCACCGGGAGCCCGTTGCGGCGCAGCAGGTCGCGGGTGAGGGCGAGGTCGTGTACGGCGACGGTGTAGCCGACGAGTGCGGGGAGCGCCGGAGGGTGTTCGCCCGGTAGGGCCGTCGCCAGGGCCGAGCCTGGTACGAGGGTCAGCGCGGCGCCGTCGAGGTCGAAGACCCGAGCAGGGCCCTCCTGGCGTGCCGGGCGGCCGAGGTAGGTCTCGTACCGGTGTTGCGCTGTCGGCAGGTCCTGGTCCTCGACGCAGAGCATCGCTTCGACGAGGTCGGCAGCGCCGTTGGGGTGGTCGAGGAGGCGGGCGCCCTGGATGTCCGGGTCGAGGTCGGCCACGAGGCCGACCCGGCCTTCCGGGGCCGTGCCCGGGCGGCCACCTGGCTCCTGGGCGTCGATCTCCAGGTAACGGACCGTCTCCACAGGGGTTTTGGCGCCCTCGGGTGCCGCTCGCCGCACCGTGTTGACTCCGCCGTGCCGTACACCGGCGGCGGTCAGACGCGCGGCTGCCTCGTCGATGGCGGGCGAGGAGAACATGAGGATGTGCAGGCCCTGGAAACGGTCCAGGCACGCGGCCAGGTTGGCGCTGGTCTCGCCGATCCGTTCCATGAGCAGGGGCAGCACCTCGGGCGGGGCCTGCAGAGGAACGAGGCGGGTGTCGGTCGGCAGGCGTCCGGTGTCGCCGTCCTTCACGCGGGTCGCGAGTTCCAGGAACGAACGCGGGAAGTCCGCATGGGTGTTGGCCGCGCCGAAGGGTTCGGGCTCGCCGCCCTCGTGCCGGGACATCGCCGGGCAGCTGGGCGGGGGTACGAGGAAACCGAGCCGCTCGTAGAGGCCGATCGCCTCCGTCATGTCCTCGACGATGTGGCCCACGTGGTGGATGCGAGCGGTGTCGGGTCCCATGAACGGCACGGTACGGATGGGCTGCGGAGGCGGTCAACTAGCGCGAACAGCAGGGGGTTTCAGGTGTTGGTGGGGTGAGCGCGCGGGGAGTCGCCGTTCCTCCCGGCCGGCCGCGTTCACCGATCGGCTGCCGCCGCCAGTACTGCCGCCAGGCCCTCCCGCAGGTCTTCGACGAAGTACTCGGGAACCTCCAGCGACGGGAAATGGCCCCCGGCTTCGGGCGACCTCCAGTGGACGATCCGGCGGAACCGCTCCTGTGCCCAGGGGCGTGGGCTCTTCTCGATGTCGCGGGGGTACACCGTGATGGCCGACGGTACGTCGACCCGGAGTTCGGGGTCGAGTGAGTTGTGGCTTTCGTAGTAGATACGGGCTGCCGACGCGCCGGTGCGTGTCAGCCAGTACAGGGTGACGTCGTCGAGGATTCTGTCGAGGGAGATTTTCTCGAACGGGCTGTCCTCGGTGTCCGACCATTCCGCGAACTTGTCGAGGATCCAGGCGAGTAGTCCCACCGGTGAGTCGACGAGCGAGTAGCCGATGGTCTGCGGGCGGGCCGCCTGCTGCTTCGCGTACGCCGCGCGGTGGAGCCAGAAGTCTCGGGTTTCCTCGGTCCACCTGCGCTCTACCGCCGTCAGCCCGTCCGTGGTCAGCCCGGGTGGTGCCTGCGCGGTCGTCGTGTGGATGCCGAGCACGTGCTCCGGGAACCTGCCGCCGAGGATCGTGGTGATCACGCCTCCCCAATCGCCGCCGTGGGCAACGAACTTGTCGTAGCCGAGCCTTTTCATCAGCTCCACCCAGGCGGCCGCGATCTTTTCCGTTCCCCACCCGGTGGTGGCCGGTCTGTCGCTGTAGCCGAAGCCTGGAAGGGACGGAACCACGACGTGGAAGGCCGGTGTGTCTGCGCCCTTCGGATCTGCGAGTTCGTCCACTACGTCGATGAACTCGGCAATGCTGCCCGGCCAGCCGTGCGTCAGGATCAGAGGAGTGGCATCTGCGCGGGCGGACCGGCGGTGCAGGAAGTGGATTCCCAGATCATCGATGGTCGTGCGGAACTGGCCGATCTGGTGGAGGCGCTCCTCGAACGATCGCCAGTTGTATTCGGTGCGCCAGTAGTTCACGACGGCGATCAGGTCGGTGAGGGGTACGCCCTGTTCCCATCGGAGGGGGCCCGGTCCGGCGCGGTGGACCGTTTCCGTCTCCGGCAATCGTGCCGCGGCCAGTCGTGCGCGCAGATCGTCGAGGTCGGCGTCGGTTGCGTGGGCTTCGAATGCGTGCACGTCGCTGGTTGGACGGGTCATGAGACCTCCTGCCATCGTGGAACCGCGTCTTGGAACCGTCTAAGACGGTTCTAGCAGTGGCCCCCGCCGCGCTGCAACCACCTAAGGTGGTTCCATGCGTGATCGGTTTCCTGATTTCCGCCTCGGCAGCGTGCTGGCGACCAGCTTCACGGGGACTCTGTCGGAGCGGCGTGGCGACCCTGTCGAGCGGATCCCTGTGCCGCAGCGACTCGTCGACTGGCTGGCGGTGAACGGCCTCGCCGTGGACTCCTGCACCTCTGCCCAGCTCGACCGCGCCCGGGAGCTGAGGGAGTCGATCCACGCCGCTGCGACCGCGGCCGCGCTCCAGGACGCTCTGCCCGCGCCTGCCGTCCAGGTCATCAACGACTTCAGCGCTCGGGGTCGGGCAGCGGCGATCCTCACGCCCGAGGGCGAGCGGCGTTGGCGACTCGGCTCGGCCTCCGGCGTGGAAGACGCCCTCGGCGTGATCGCCGCCGACGCGATCAGCATCATCGCGGGTGAGCGCGACGGAAAGTTGGCCCTGTGCGCGTCGCCGACCTGCCGAGCCGCCTTCTTCGACACCAGCCAGAGCCGCACCCGTAAGTGGTGCGACATGAACACGTGCGGGAATCGTCAGAAGAAGGCACGCTTCCATGCCAATCAGCGGAGAAACTCCGGATCGGCGATGTGATCGACAGTGCCACCGTCAGGGGCGCGTTGGGCGACATCGAGGATGTCGCCGGCCATGGTGTGCGCTCTCCGGCCACGGGGGAGAAGCGCCGGTTGGATCTGGCCACGCAACTGGTGGACCTGGCGTGTGCCGTGGCGTCCGTCGACGGGGCAGGCTACTGCTCCGGGTCCCAGGCCACCAGCTGATCGAAGATGCGGCCGTTGCCGTCGATCTTCAAGGAGTCGAACGGAATGCGGCCGTAGAAGCCGAGGACCAGTTCGTTGGCCGTGCCCCGGGCGGAGGCGTCGGCCGCGTCGGGCTGCTCGTCGGCAGTGGGCGCTGTGCCCGGTTCGGGCAGGCGGTCGAGCCGTGCGCCGTCGGCGGAGAGCCCGTTGCGCCAGGAGCGGCCCTCGGTGGCGTGGTAATCGACATGGGCCGGGTCGTGCGGCCAGGCGACCGTCGTCGTGCAGATGGTGGTCAGGAACTCCTCGACGCCGTCGAGTGCCACCTCGTCCGGCAGCGGCTGCGGGGCGCCCACGGTGAGTTGGGCGTCGTAGGTGTGCACCGCTATCTCGTGGAGCTGGTGCCGGGCGACGGCACCGCAGGTCCGCGGCGACTGCGACTTGCCCCACCAGGTCCAGCAACCCCGGTCGGGGCCGGCCTCCCGCAGGGCGTCCAGCATCTCCTGCGTCGACGCGGCCAGCCAGGCGAGCAGGGCCTCGCGGTCCCGGGGCGCGGACGGGTCGCCCTGCGGGGCGGACTTGGCCGTGGCGTCAGGTCCTGCGGCGATGGTGGCGGCCCAGGCGCGGCGCCCCTGGCCCAGGTGCTGCACCAGATCGAACAGCGTCCACTCGGGACAGGTCGGTACCCGAACATCGAGGCTGGGTGCGGCGGCGACCGCGGCGCGGAAGGCGGCTGACCGTTCGTCGATGAGTCGCAGCAGGTCAGGGAAGTCCAGAGTGGTGTGCACGCCGGATGTCTATCACTGTGCCCCGGGCGACCGCATGCGGATTACGCGTGCCGTCAGGTCAGCGGTTCCTCCACCTGCTCCTTCGTCAGGCCCTGCGCCGGGTCCGTCGTCACCAACGGCGTCGGTGCGTGGTCCGTCCTGCGCATGCGGCTCCGGAATCGGTAAGTCGCCCGGGCGGGTGGGGTGTTCCGCTGTCCGGTGCTCGCGCCTTCTCGGCGCCGCACGAACGCGCCCGTGCCCGGCGGCGAACAGGTCGCTGCCGGGCACGGGTGACGGGTGAACGGGCTCAGCCCCTCGTGGAGGCCCCGCGGATCAGCCCTTGATCTCGATCTCGCCGTTCTTCGACGTCGAGGAGTCCGTCTCCGGAGCGTCCGAGGTCGCGGGTGCGGGCACCGTGCCCACGCGGCTCTTCAGGTTCTGGAGGAGGGACGTCATGTCCACGCCGGTCGTCGAGGTGAGCAGTTCCATGCCCTGCGCGACGTTGTCGGTGACCGTGCGGGCCAGCTGGCTCGCGCCGTCCGTGGAGATGACCGTCATCTTGTCGATGGCGCTCAGCGGCTCGGAGGCCTTGGCCACGACGCTCGGGAGGACCTCGACCAGCATCTGGAGGACGGCCGCGTCGCCGTACTGCGCGAACGCGTCGGCCTTCTTCTGCATGGCCTCGGCCTCGGCCGCACCCTTGGCGGCGATCGCCGCGGCGTCCGCCTCACCCTCGATGCGGACCGCGTCGGCCAGCGCCGAACGGTGCAGCTTCTCGCCCTGACCGGTCAGGCGCGAGCGCTCCGCGTCGGCCTCGGCCTCCTTGACCTGGGCGATGCGGCGGGCCTCCGCCTCCTGCTCGGCCTGGTAACGGGCGGCGTCGGCGGGCTTACGGACCTTCGTGTCCAGCTCGCGGTCGGTCAGCGCGGCCTGGCGCTCGGCGACCTTCTCCTGCTCCTGGAGGACTTCCTGCTGGCGTGCGGCCTCGGCGAGCGGGCCGGCGGCGTTGGCCTTGGCGGCCGCGGCTTCCGTCTCGGCCTTGATCTCGGCCTGCTTCAGGTAGTACGTCCGCTCGGCGATGGCGATCTCCTCGGCCGCCTTCAGCCGGGCCTGCTCCGAGGCCCGCTTCGCGATGGCCTCGGCGATGTCCGCCTCCTGCTTGGCGCGGGCGGCCTCCGGGCGGCCGAGGTCCTCCAGGTAGGAGCCCTCGGTGGTGATGTCCTGGATCTGGAAGGCGTCCAGGATCAGGCCCTGGCCGGAGAGGCTCGCCTCTGCCTCCTCGGCGACCTGCCCGGCGAACGCGGCCCGGTCCCGGATGATGTCCTCGACCGACATACGGCCGACGATCGCGCGGAGCGCGCCGGAGAGCACTTCCTGGGTGAAGCCGACGATGCCGTCCTGCTGCTGGAGGAAGCGCTGGGCGGCGGCCCGGATCGCGTCCTCGCTGCCGCCGACCTTGACGATCGCGACGCCTTCGAGGTTCGACTTGACGCCGCGCAGCGTCACCGCGCCGCGCACGGCGATCGGGATGTGCCGGCTGGAGAGGTCCAGGGTGAACTTCTGCTGGACGAACGGCACGACGAAGACGCCGCCGCCGACGACGACCTTCTGGCCGCTGTTGTCGATGCTGGTGCGTCCGGTGACCGGATCCGTCGACTTCTTGCCGCGGCGGCCGGTGATGATGAACGCCTCGCTGGGCCCGGCCACCTTGTAGCGCGTGATGACGACGAGGCCGAGCAGGACGAGAAGTACGACGATGCCGATGACGGCGATGACTACTGGACTCATGAGACGTGTCCCCCCTGCCTCCCGTGGGGGGACGGCAGATTGTTGTGGAGCGGGGTGGTGCCAGGGAATGGGAAAGAGAAAGGGAATGGGAAGGGAGTTGATCGGTGCGGGGTGTGTTGTGTGACGGTGGGTTGTCAGGAGGGCGGATGTGTACGGCGGTGCGTGGTCAGCGCTCCACCGGGCGGACCGCGACCGATGTGGTCGACAGTGCCTCTTCCACCCAGATCTCGGTCCCGCGCGCCACGGGCGTGGCCGACTTCGCCGCGTACTTCACGGGCTGGTCTCCCAGCCGCAGCAGCACCTCGCCGTAGCCCTCGGCCGGGATGGCCGTCACGACGGATCCCGAGGTGCCGACCAGGTCGCTGTCGCGCGGAGTGGCGTGCGTCTGGTCGCGCATCAGGGCTTTGCTGAGTTTCCAGGTCAGCCAGCCCGCCACCAGACCGGCGGAGACGCCGACGACGGTGGCCACGAACGTTCCCGCACCGGTCGCGCCGAGCACGATCGCTCCGCCGAAGCCGAGCATCGAGATGAAGCCGGCGATCACCGGGAGTGAGAGCAGCCCGTCGAAGAGGCCGTCGAGCGCGCCGTCGAAGAGTCCTTCGAGGACCCCGCCGAAGATCAGGGAGAGCGCGAGCAGCACGATCCCCGCAATGCCGAGACCGAGAAAGAAGGTCACGCGATCACTCCCCTGTTGTCGACTTCCCCCGAGTGTTTTCCGTCGATCTGGCTGGATGATCCCATACACCACCCGCTTCGGTCACTGCCGGGTTCCGGCAATCTTTACGCTTCTTTGATGCCGGACAGGCGGTCGGTGAGGGTGGAGAGTGACTGGAACGTCGCTCCGAGCAGCGCCACGTGCTTCCAGCGCAGGACTCCGTCCGGGCCGATGAGGAACACCGCCCGCCGCACCCCGATGCCCGGCGCGGAAACCCCGTACGCCTTGGCGATCTCCCGGCCCTCGTCCGCCAGCAGCGGCATGCGCAGGTCGAAGGCGCGGGCGAACGACTCATGGCTGTCCACACCCTGTGGACTGATTCCCCAGACGTCGGCGTCGAGCCCCTCGAAGGCCTCCATGCCCGAGGAGTACGAGCACAGCTGCTTCGTGCAGACGCTGGTGTTGTCCCCCGGGTAGAACGCCAGCACCACGGACCGGCCGCGGGCGGACGACAGCTGGTAGTCGGCGCGTTCGAAGGTGTCGCCCGAGCTGGAGAGGACTCCGCCGGGGAGGGTGAAGTCAGGTGCGGCGCTGCCGAGTTGAGGGCCTGATGCCATGATGTCTCCTTCTGTGTCAGTTGCGAGGATTCAACTTTTTCGTGCCGGTCTGTTATCTCATTGGTCGAGACCAATCCTGGAATGATTTCTTCCGCCTGAAGCTGCTGCCTAGCCTGCGTTGGTGGCCCGGGAGGAGAGGTTTCCTCCTGTTTGAGCCGCTATGTCTCTGTGTCCGCATCAGCTCAGGGAGAGTCATGTCCACGTCTCGACGCTTTGCCGCAGCGGCCGCTCTCGCGGCTGCTCTTGGATCGGGGATCGCGTTCGCCCCGCCGGCGATGGCCGCCGCGCAGTGCACGGCCGGTTACACCTGTCTCCACTACAACTCCAACTACCAGGGTGGAATCTACAAGCAGTGGGGCCAGGTCGCCGACTACGCGGGGAAGACCTACGTCGCCAGCACGAACGGCAGCGCGGGCGCAGGCCAGGCGGTCAAGAACAACGCCGCCTCGGTCAACAGCTTCGACTACAACTACGAGTTCACCGTGTACTACAACCGCAACTTCAACTGTGAGGTCGCCTGCCAGACGATCGGCGTCGCCGGGGCACAGAACCTCAACGCGTCGTTGAAGAACAACAACGCCTCCGGCAGGCCCACGGGTCTCTGACGGGTTCGGCCGGTGGGCGGCGCGCGCCGTGCGCCGCCCACCGGCCACCGTTCACATGCCGTCGTTCCCCCGGCCGCGTCGCCCCTTCCTTCCTCGGGAGTCCTCAGTCATGCGCACCGCACGTCTCGCCGGACCCGCACTGGTCTGCCTGCCTCTCCTGCTCGTCGCCGGATGCGGGGGCGACGGGGCCGGGCGGAGCGATGAGAGCGGGACCAAGGCTCCTCCGGTCGGCAGGGTGCAGAAGCTGCTCGCCACCGACCAGGTGTCCCTGCCCGTCGAGCCCTACCTGCTCTCCCCCGATCAGCGGCTGCAACTCCTCAAGGCCCACGACGTGTTGACCGTACGGTGCATGGAACGGTTCGGCTTCGACCACCCGAGGCCCGTACGGCAGAAGGACCCCGGCATCCCGGACCGGCTCGCGCTGTGGCGCTACGGAGCCAATGACCCCGCCGACGTGGAGATCAACGGCTATACGCGGGGCAACAAGAGGGTTCCGCGGGCCGCCGACAAGGGGCAGGAGCCCAGCGCCGGGTCGCTGACCGTGCTGACGGGGTCGGAGGGCAGCGAGAAGTTCGGGCCGGGTGGTCAGACGGTCAACGGGAAGAAGGTCCCGAAGCACGGTTGCTTCGGCGAGGCGAACAAGGCGCTCACCGGGTCGGCCGAGCGGGTGGCCGACGACTCCGAGACCGTGGTCAACGCCAACATCGACTCCGTGTTCAAGGCCGCCGAGGACCCCCGGGTGACTGCCGTGTTCAAGCAGTGGTCGGCGTGCATGAAGAAGGAGGGCTTCGCGTACGCCACGCCCCTCGAACCGCTGAACGATCCCGCGTGGGACCGCAATGTCACGGCGTCTCAGGAAGAGATCGCGGTGGCGGTGGCCGATGTCCGCTGCAAGAAGCAGTACAACGTCGTCGGCGTCTGGAACGCCGTGGACGTCGCCTATCAGAAGCAGTACATCGAGGCGAAGCCGGAGACCTTCGCCGAGGTCAGGAAAGCGATAGCCGGCTGGATGGACCGGGCCGCCGGCGTCCGGACCAGCTGAGTACTCGGGGAGGTCACGTACGTGGACGAGTTGCGCCCCGGCAAGGGCGGGACCACGCCGGTCGACGAAGGAGCCGACGCCGAAGGCGTCGGACCGGGCGAGGGCCGGGCCGCCGCCTCCGCACCTCGCGAGCGTACGGCCACCGCCTCCGCGCTGGCCCGCCGCCGGCGTTGGGCGCTGGCGACAGCCGTCGCGGCCGTCGTCGTATCGGCCTCCGGCGTGGTCGCCGCCGCCCGGATCACCTCTCCGGCCGAGGCCGCCGCGGCAGCCGAGGCACCGCCCCCGGACGTCCTGACGGCCCCGGTGGAGAGGCGTGTCCTCAAGGACACCGTGATCATTCGCGGCACGGTGGCGGCGACCCAGGTCGTCGAGGTCGCTCCTGCGGAGTCCGGCGGGGCGTCGGGCCGGTCCGTGGTGACCGGCATGACCAAGGGCGTCGGGGACGGCGTCCGGGCCGGTGACGTCCTGTTGGAGGTCTCCGGCAGGCCTGTCCTCGCGTTGCCGGGGAGGATCCCCGCCTACCGGGACCTGAAGCCGGGAGCCCGGGGCAAGGACGTCGGGCAGCTCCAGCAGGCGCTGCGGGACCTCGGCCACAGCACCGCTCCCGATCGGCCCGGCACCTTCGGCCCCGGTACCGGCAAGGCCCTGTCCGGCTTCTACGGCAAGCGCGGCTACGAACCGCGAGCGGCGCGACCGGACGGCGAGGAGGCCGTGGCGGCGGCCCGCCGGGCCGTCACCGAAGCGGAGCGTCTGGCGCAGGACACCGCTGCCGCGGCGGCCCGAGCGGCCCGGCCCACGTCCGCGCCCGTGCCCCGGCTTCCGTCGACGCCCCGGCCCGCACCGTCCGCCGACCGTCTTCCCGCGCCGGGCACCGAGGGCGGCGCAGGCACCCCGGGCGGCCCCGGGGCCACGGACGACGACCCGCTCGCGGAGCTCGGAACAGCCGCCGCACGAGCTGCCCGGGATCTGGCCGAGGCCCGTGAGGCGCTGGCCGAGGAAGAACGGCGGCAGGGGCCTCTGCTGCCCGTCTCCGAGGTCGTGTACGTCGCGGAATTCCCGGCCCGGGTGGAGTCGGTGTCCGTCGCGGTGGGCTCGGCGGTGTCCGGCGGTGCGATGACGCTGTCCAGCGGCGAACTCGTCGTGACGGCCCGTATCCCCGAGTCCCAGGTGGGACTGCTCAAGGTCGGCCAGGGAGCCGAGATCCACTCGGAGCAGGCCCGGGAGCCGATTCCGGCCGGGATCTCCTTCGTGGCGGACGCGCTGGACCGGGCGGAGACGAAGACGACGACGGGCGCGGAGGAGGAGCCGGAGGGGCCGGACCCCCGTACCGGTCCACCCGGCTACCTGGTCCGGGTCGAGGCGCGACGCCCGCTCGACGACGCCCTGTCGGGCCGGGAGGTGCGCGTCACCGTCGCCGCCGCACAGAGCGGGGGGAAGGTCTTCGCCGTGCCGGTCACCGCTCTGGTCTCGGCCCCCGACGGATCGAGCGCGGTGTCCGTGCTCCGCGCCGACGGGAAGCGGGACCGGGTGGAGGTCCGGCCCGGCATGGAGGCCGACGGATTCGTCGAGGTCGGCCCCGTCGGCGGTGATGTGCTCGCCGCCGGGGACCAGGTCGTCGTCGGCATCCGGCCGTCGGAGAGCGGCGGCGGCCGGGAGGACGCCCGGTGAAGGGCATCGCCAGGGAACGTACGAGGGCGCGCGGGTCGGTCGCGGGCCGGGGCGAGGCGCCGGCCGTCGGGGCGGGAAGCACACCGGGAACGGCGGGCACGAGCGGCACGGGCCGGGAGGTTCCCCCGGTCATCGAATTCCGGGACGTCGAGCTCACCTATCCCGGTCCGCCTCCGGTCCCCGCGCTGCTCCGGTCCGACCTGCGCATCGAGAAGGGCGAGTTCGTCACGGTCGTCGGGCCCTCCGGCTCGGGCAAGTCGACGTTCCTCAACATCGCCGGGCTGCTGGACTCGCCCACCGCCGGCACCTATCTCCTGGACGGCATCTCCACCCGGGAGCTGAGCGACAAGGCGCGTACGGGACTTCGGGGCCATCGCATCGGGTTCGTGTTCCAGTCGTTCCATCTGCTGCCCCACCGCACGGCGCTGGAGAACGTGGCGCTGGCCATGGTGTACACGGGCGTCCCGCCCTCCGAACGCCTGAGGCGCGCGCGTACGGCGCTGGACCGGGTCGGGCTCGCCCACCGCGTCGACTCCCCGCCGACCCGGCTGTCGGGCGGCGAGCGGCAGCGCGTCGCCATCGCCCGCGCGGTGGCGGGCGACCCTTCGCTGCTGCTGTGCGACGAACCCACGGGGAACCTGGACTCCGACAACGCCCGCAGGGTGATGGCGCTCCTGGCGGATCTGCACGCGGACGGACTGACCGTGGTCGTCATCACCCACGACCGGCAGGTGGCCGCGCGAGGCGGCCGGACCGTGACGATCAGGGACGGCCGGCTGAGCGCGCCGGCAGGCCCGAGCGGGCAGGCAGGGGAGTGAGGCCGTGAGGATCCTCCCGCGCGGACCCCGGGGGGCGCGGCGCGGTCCGGCGGGGCCGGACGCCACCGGGCTGTCGTTCCGCGATCTGATCGCCGAGGCCACCGCGGGCATCCTGCAACGTCCGGCCCGCTCCCTGCTCACCGGCCTGGGGACGGTGCTCGGTGTCGGCGCGTTCGTCGCCGTGCTGGGGCTCACGGCCACCGCCGCCGCGCAGATCGACGCGCGCTTCAGCGTCCTGTCCGCGACGGAAGTCGGCATCGAGGATGTCTCGGCCGGCGCGGACGAGGTCGTCGGCACCGCCTTCCCACCGGACGCCGACGCGCGGCTGACCGCGCTCAACGGCGTCCGGGCGGCCGGTGTGCACTGGCCGGTGCAGCTGCCGGCCGATACCGGGCTCTCCACCTCCCTGGCCACGGACGCCGGAGCGGAGCAGCCCTCCGTCACCGCGGCGACGCCCGGCGCGCTGGTGGCGGCGGGCGCCCGGCTGCGCGAGGGAAGGCTCTTCGACGCCTACCACGAGGAGAACGCCTCCGAAGTGGCGCTCATCGGCCAGGGGGTCGCCGACCGGCTCGGCATCACCACGCTGGAGACCCGGCCCACCGTCTTCCTGGGGACACGGCCCTTCACGGTGATGGGCATTCTCGGTGGGGTGGACCGCAAGGCGGAGACCTTCCTGTCCGTCGTGCTGCCGCGGTCAACGGCCCAGCAGACGTGGGGCCTTCCCAAGGAAGGCGTGGGGATGATCGTGTCGACCGAGCTGGGAGCCGCCGCCCAGATCGCGCACGAGGCGGCTCACGCCCTGCGCCCCGACCACCCGGAGTACTTCTCCGTCGTCGCGCCGCCGGACCCGAAGGCGCTGCGCGGCGATGTCTCCACCGACCTCGGCCAGCTCTTCCTCGTGCTCGCGGGGGTGTCCCTGCTGATCGGCGGGGTGGGCATCGCGAACACGACCCTGGTGGCGGTACTGGAACGGACCGGCGAGATCGGCCTGCGCAGATCGCTCGGTGCGCGGGCCCATCACATCACCGGTCAGTTCCTCGCCGAATCCGGAGCGCTGGGCACGCTCGGCGGTCTCGTCGGCGCCTCGCTCGGGGCCGTCACCGTGGTGGGGGTCGCGTTGAACCGCGAGTGGACTCCGGTGCTCCACCCCGGCGTCGTCGCGGCGGCCCCGCTCATCGGACTGGCCACGGGTCTGGTGGCCGGCATCTATCCTTCGTGGCGTGCTTCCCGCATCGAACCCGCCGAGGCGCTCCGTCGCTGAGGCGGGGCACGGGCGCGCCGGGTGACCACACCTCACCCATCCGCGGCGGCCGCGGCGCCGAATACGGGGAGAGGGCACCGCGCCCGCACCCGGACCTGGAGGTACGCGTGGCCCAACGACCGCCGTCGGCGGCGGTTCTCGTTCTGCACGGGGGCCGTGAGACCGGTACGGGACCGCCGCCGCCCGGCCCGCTGAATCTGCCCGGCGTACGGATGCGCCCCTTCGTCCGGGGCCTCGTCCGGTCCGCCCGGTCCGCCGGTGAGGACGTCCTCGTGCGGCAGGTGCGGTACGCCCACCGGGGCTGGAACGGTGTCCGCGCGGACCCGTTCCACGACGCCGTGGCCGCCCTCGACGTACTGCGGGAGGAAGTCGGCGAGGAGCTGCCGGTAGTGCTCCTGGGGCACTCCATGGGTGCGCGCGCCGCCCTCCGCGCCGCCGGGCACCCTCTGGTGCGGGGTGTCGTCGGGCTCGCGCCCTGGTGTCCGCCGGGGGATCCGGTCACTCAGCTCGCGGGGCGCGACGTCGTGCTCGTCCACAGCAACCGGGACCGGATGACCAGCCCCCAGGCCACCCAGTCGCTCACCGCGCGGGCCCGCCGCGCCGGAGCCCGTACCTGCATGGTCACCGTCCGGGGCGGCGACCACGCCATGCTCCGCCGGGCCGCCGCCTGGCACCGCCTCACCACCCGGCTGGTCACCGGGCTGCTCGGTTCCGGCAGTCTGCCGGAGGCGGTCGGCGGCGCCCTCGCCCTGCCGGCCACCGCCGAGGCCACCGAGGGCACCCTCGATCTGGACCTCGATCTGGATCTCGACCTCGGCCTCGGGCCGTTCCGGGACCGGACCGACGCCCCGCGCTGACCCGCCGCCCCGCCGGCCGGTGCGACACCGGCCGCCCTGCGGATGCGGTACGGGAACGGGCGGCCGACGATGGAGGCTCGGGAGCCGACGAGCGGCGGGAGGCATGCTCTTGCAGGCCGAGACGTGCGACGACGGCATGCCCTCGTACTTCGACCCCAAGACCGTCGCGGCCCTGTTCGACGGCAATCCGGCCGCCGTGGCGGTCCTCGACCACGATCTCCGCTACACCTACGTCAACCCGGCCCTCGAACGGCTCAACGGCCTCACCGCCGCCTCCCACATCGGGCGGACCTTCTCCCAGGTGCTGCCGGAGCTGCGCGGCCAGGCCGCCGCCCTGCGTGACGTCCTGGCCGACGGAAAGCCCCGCGAGGAGACGATTCAGGGGCAGACCTGGGCGGCGGCCGAGGCGGACCAGCGGTTCTGGCGGGCCACGTACCACCGGCTGGACACCGATGGGTCGGCGTGCGGGCTGATGGCGATCGTCGTCGAGATCACCGACATCGCCCGGCAGCGCGAGGAGTTGGAGGAGGCCCGCGGCCACGTCGCCCTGCTCTCCACCGCAGCCGTCCGCATCGGGACGACGCTCGACATGGACACCACCTGCCAGGAGCTGGCCGATTTCGTGGTGCCGCCCTTCGCCGACGTCGCGGCGGTCGACGTCTTCCCGCCCGAGGTGGGGCACTCCGTACGCCGCCCGGCCCCCGGTGTCGTACGGCTCCGGCGGGCCGGGCTGCGGGGCGACGGCGCGCTGGACGAGCAGGTGCAGCGGTTCGGCCACCCCGGGGAGTACGTCGACTTCGCGGCGGACTCCGCCGTGACCCGCTGCCTGGCGGAGAACGAACCTGTGCTGGACGACTGGGAGGACCACCAGCGGGGCCGGAGCGTCCGCACCTCGGAGCGGATCGCCGCCTCCAGGGCGCTCGGGCTGCGTCAGGCGCTCGTCGTCCCGCTCACCGCCCGCAGCCGGCCGCTCGGCACGCTCAGCCTCGTCCGGGGCGAGGGCGCCCCCGCCTTCAGCGACCAGGACGTGGCCGTCGCCCGTGAACTCGCCGTCCGGGCGGGCGTCGACCTCGACCACGCCCGCCGCTACGACCACGAGCACAGCATCGCCCGCGAACTCCAGCGCTCCCTGCTCTCCGAGCCCTGGGGGCCCCACTCGCACGTCGAGATCGCCACCCGCTACCTCCCCGCCGACCGGGGCGTCCTGGTCGGCGGCGACTGGTTCGACGTCGTACCGCTCCAGGACGGCCGGCACCTCAAGGCGATGGGCGATGTGATGGGGCACGGCGTGGAGGCGGCCGTCGCGATGAGCCAGTACCGCTCGCTGCTACGGCTGCTGGCGGGCGAGGATCTGCCGCCGCACCGGATCCTGGAGCAGCTCGACACCATGGTGGAGCGGTCGGGCCTGGACCGGGCTGCCACCTGTCTGCTGGCCGTCGTCGACCGGTACGGCGGGGTGTGCGAGGTGGCCAGCGCGGGCCATCTGCCCCCGGTCTTCATCGACCCGGGCGCCGCCGGGGCCCGGGTGGTGCCGGTTCCGGTGGGGCCGCCGCTCGGCACCGGGTTCGGCGGCTACCGGACCGCGTCCGTGCCCTGCGGCCCGGGGACCGTGCTGTTCATGTACACCGACGGTCTGGTGGAGCGCCGGGGCGAGGACATCGACGTCTCCGTGCAGCGGCTCGCCTCGCTGACCATGCCGCCGGGCGGTCACCTGGAGGATCTGCTGGACCAGGTGCTGGACCGGTTCGGCGACAACGCGGAGGACGACATCGCCGTCCTGGCCTCCCGGATCCGCGAGGGCCCGCCGGTGCTGCGGCCCACCCCCTAGGGGGTCGGCGCCCGTCAGCCCAGTTCCAGGCTCGTGATGCCGTACAGGCCCGTCCGGTCGACGGCCGGTTCCGGGCCGCTGTACATCCGGGCCGTGTCGAACGACGGGGTCAGGCCCAGCTCCCCGGCCAGCCGGACCGCCGCCGGGTTCACATCGGGTACGTCGACGGCGACCGGGGCCTCGGGGGCGGTGGCCGCCAGGGCGCTGACCAGGGACGCCGCCACAGCCGGGGACGTGGCGTACAGCGGGCCGATCCGGGAGGCGGCGCGGCAGGCCCGCAGCACGCCGAGGCCCTGGAGCTCGCCGCCCTGGACCGCCGCCAGGGCCGTGCGCCCGGGGGCGGTGATCCAGGAGGCCAGGAAGGTGTCCCGGGCGGCCGGGAAGTGCCGCCGGTCGTAGGCGGCGAGCAGGTCGAACGGCACGCTCCGGGCGTCGACCAGGGTGGTGCCGGGCGGGGGTGCGACGTCCGGCGGCGGCGTGCCCTCGAAGCGGGCGTTGCTCCAGCAGGTGCGGAAGCCGGAGCGGCGGTAGTTGTCCTGTTGCGCGGGCACCCCGTCCAGGCCGACCGTGCGTCCGGCGAGCCGGGCCGTCCCGGCCTGCCAGGTCCGCAGACCGTAACCCTGTCCGCGCAGGTGGGGGCGGGTCAGGTAGAAGCCCAGGAAGCCGTACGCGCTGCCGTGGCGGACGACGGAGACGGAGGTGACCGGCTCGCCGTCCAGCCGGCCGAACAGGAAGCCGCCGGGGTCGGTCGCGAAGAACACCGCGCCGTCGTTCAGGCCCGGGTTCCAGCCCTCCTCGTGGGCCCACTCGCCCAGCGTCACGATGTCCTGGGCGGTGGCGGCGGTGATCTCGAAAGGGTTCGGCACAGCACTTTCGTACCCCGGCCGGGCATCGTTCAGTGGCCGGGAGCAGGGCGATTTCCGGCCTTTCGGGCGTACGTCAGGCCGCTTCCGGGTTCTCCCGCTTCCGGCCGCGCAGCTGTCGCAGGACGAGAGCGGCCGAGGTGACCAGCGGCAGCAGCCCCGCCACCGCGTCGGCGGTGTTGAGCTTGTCGTGCGTGCCCTTGGCCCGGCGGACCTGCTTGGACGCCCTGATGACCGCGAGCGCGCTGCTGCCCAGGCTCAGCACGAGCCCGGCCTTGCCGCCGCGCGGACCCTTGGCGGGCGCGGACCGGTTCTTCGCCATCAAAGACACCTCCAGCCTGCGGGCCGTCCGTCGTCGGGCGCGCCCTCCCCGTACACGTAACCGGGTGTCCGCCGCCCCCGCAAACGGGAACGGCCCCCGGCCGTCGTCGTCCCGCCGTGGCACCGCAGCGCCATCCCGCGTTCACACCACGTCCGCGCGGGGGTCGTCGGGCCTTGCGATCGTCCCCTGCGGAAGACCATCACGCGGGAGGGGACGTCCATGAAGAGATCGACGGTGAGGGTACGGCTGCCGCGGCGCGGGGCGCTGCTGCTGGCCGGTGCGCTGGCGGCGGGCACGGTCGTGGCCGGTGCGGGGACCGGAGCGGCCGCCGGTGGCGCGGCGGCGTGCACCGGGAGCGGGCCGCTGCCGTACACCTGCGCGCAGCCGGGCGACCTGATCGACGTCACGCTCGGCGAACTCCACCCGACCCAGGCCGTACTCGGCTTCGACCAGGTCTTCTACAAGCTCGGCCGGTACGGCAGCGACCGCGACGAGGCGGCGGGCGACGTCAACAAGCGCTTCGACGACTGGTGCGAGACCAACGGCCAGGAGGAGGCGGCCTCGGCGGGTCCCGGCGCCACGCTGGACGATCCGTCGAGCTTCACCTGCACCGTGCCGCTCGGGCAGGAGACCCCGGAGACGATCGCCCCGATGAAGACGGCCGTCGTCGGACCGGGCGGCAAGCTGTACCTCACCGACGGGCACCACACGCTGACGTCGTTCCTGGAGGGCCCCGACGGCTCCCCCCGGACGCACATCCGGCTCCGCGTCACCGACAACTTCAGCTCCCTGTCCACCCCGGCCTTCTGGCAGCGGATGACGGCCGAGAAGAAGGTGTGGCTGCGCGACGAGAACAACCGGCCGCTCGGCGTGGACCGGCTGCCGGACCGGCTCGGCATCACGCACTTCCGCGACGACCCGTACCGCAGCCTCGTCTACTTCACCCGGGACATCGGTTACGAGGTCCCGGACGGCGCCACGGAGTTCCTGGAGTTCTCCTGGGGCTCGTGGCTGCGCGGCGAGCACGACGCGTCCGCGTACGACCTGACCGCCCCGGGCCCGTACCTCGACCTGGTGAAGCGGGCCTCGAAGTCGATGGCCGCGCTGGACGCCGACGCGGTCGTCGACGACGGGAAGACCGCCGCCCAGCTCGGCCGGATCGACGAGTGGAACGGCGGGAAGAAGGAGACGGGCGGCGAGTTCGCCAAGCTGGGCAAGCCGCTGAGCGACCCGAAGCCCGGCAAGCTCGCCGAGGCCCTCGACTACAAGGCCCGCGTCCTGCCGCTGCCCGCCTGCACCACCACGGTCACCGGGCCCCGCAACGGACCGCTGGTCGTGACGAGCGGTGTCACCTGCCTGGACCGGGCCGCCCAGCGCGGGCCCGTCGTCGTCCGCCCGGGGGCCGCCCTCGTGGTCACCGGCTCCACGGTGGGCGGCCCGCTCCAGGCCGACCGGGCGACGGCGGTCCACCTGTGCGGTTCCCGCGTCAGCGGGCCCGTCGTGGTGAGCCGCAGTTCCGGCCCCGTACGGATCGGAGGCCCGGGCTGCACCGCGAACACCATCGAGGGGCCCGTCGTACTCACCGGCAACGCCGCACTCTGAGCGGCCCCCCCCGGCTGAGCAACCCCTCAGACGAACACGTACGCCACCGTCGTCGCCGCCCCCAGGCCCGCGCCCGCCACGGTCTGGGCGACGGTGTGATAGCCGAGGGCGACCCGGGACCAGCAGACCGCCGCCGTCACCGTGTACGCGGCGATCCACCAGGGGGAGTGGACGACGGCGAGCAGCGAGACGGCCGCCGAGGCCACCGCCGAGTCGACCGAGATCTTCCACACCGTGTTGACGGCCAGCAGGCCGATCGTCATCACCCACAGCGCGAGCATCGCGACGAGGATCCCGGTGGGCGCGTCGCCCAGCACCATCACCACCGAGCCGGCGCCGATCGAGCCCAGGATCACGAAGAAGATCGGCGCCCGCTTGGTGCGGTCCACCACATGGCGGTCGCCCCAGGTGCCGCGCCCGCGCTCCCATTCGATGTACCCCGCCGGGATCAGCCCGGCGCAGAGCGCCCCGAGGAAGCCCCAGAGCAGCCCCGTCCAGTCGCCCGCCGCCGCCAGGCCGATGCCGAGCATGCCCGCCAGCAGGACGTTGCGCGGCTGGAGGACGTCGGTGACGGTGCGCGCCACGGAGGCGGTGCGGGCGGAGGCGGTGGGGATGCCCTCGCCGGTCGTGCCCTCGCCGGTGGTGGCGCCGTCAGTGGTGTCCGTGTTGCCGGTCATGCGCTCGTCTCCGTGGTGCGGGCGGTCGTCGGGTCCGCGGTGTCGGTCGTCGCGGCCGCGAGGACCGCGCGGGCGCGCTCCTCGTCGACCGTCCGGTACGCGGCGGCGACCCGGACCAGCCGGGCCACCTCGCCGTCCTGGTCCGCCGCGTGCTGGGCGGCGACCGGCGCGGCTCCTCCGGCGGGTGCGCCGGAGTCCTTCGCGAGGAGGGCGGCCCGGATCCAGTAGGCGTCCGTGAGGGACTCGGCCCGGCGCGGGTCGTCCGTGTCGCGGGCGGCGGCCCGCCCGGCGGCGGCGAGCAGCCCGTCGGGCACGTAGTGGCGCAGCTTCTCGGCCGCGTCCGCGATGTCGGCGGCCCAGCGGTCCACCCGCAGGTCGGCCGGGACGTTGAAGCGGGTCAGCTCACGGGCCAGCGAGGCGGGCGGGTCGAACGGCTGGTCCGGGAACGCGGCCATCAACTCGTACCAGAGGGCGTGCAGCCGGACCTGGGCCCGCCACAGCCGGGCCCGGCGCGCGCCGGCCGCGAAGGCGGGGATGGACGCGCCGAGGGCGAAGAAGGCGAACAGCACCAGCTGCGCCGCCTCGGTGATCTGGTCGAACCGCAGGGCGAACGCCTCGCTCGGCTCGTCCACCACGCTGATCCACAGGAAGAGCGTGCGGCTGACGGTGTAGCCGACGCCGATGAACATCGCGAACGTCATCATCCCGAGCCCGATGCGCAGATGGCGCCGCCGGGCGTCGAGGGTGGCCAGCGCCCACTGGAAGGCGCACACGGCGGACGCGGCACCGAGGTAGAGGTAGAAGACGCTCATGTAGAGCGTGGCGCCCCCTTCCCCGGCGTGGTCGGAGACGAAGCGGTCCGAGGGCTCGGAGCGGTCGACGACGGTGAAGAACAGGACGGTCAGCAGGATCAGGGTGGCGACGGAGGCCTTGGCCGCCAGCTTCTGGACGAGCCGCGCGAACCGTACGTGGCGGGGGATCGCGCCCTCTTCGGGGTAGCTGCCGTAGATGGCCACGATGTAGCTGAGGATGGCCAGAATTGCCACGGTGGCGGTGTAGTGCTTGATGAGGACGGCGAGGTCGGTGACGGCGCTGTTGTTGAGGCCGATGCGCACCGCCTCGGTCTTCGTCCACAGCGCGACGGCGAATCCGGCGTAGCAGCCCCACAGGGCCCGGCGTCTGCGGTCCTCCTCGTCGCCCCACAGGGCAGCGGGCATACGCCACAGGGCAACGGCCGTCATCAGGCCGGCTATCAGGTAGCCGGCGAGATCGAGGGGGGTCACGGCGGTGTTCGTCCTCGGGTCGGGAGCGCGGGGCGGGTGGGCCCGCGGGCGGTGCGGTGGCACGTGTCAGGCGTCTTCGGACCGTCTTCCGGGGAAGAGGCCGCGCCGCCGGTTGGCCACCGGACGGGACAGGGAGTTGTCCAGCCGCCCCACCATGTCATCGGTGGTGAGGTCCCGCGCCATCCGGGGGATCAGGGACGCACCGAATTCGGCCATGCGTTCGTCGTGGGTGTCGTACTGCGCGCGGGCCTGGACCGTGCCGCCGCCGGCGGCGAAGGACTCGGCGGCGGCCGGCGAGATCGTCCGGGCGATCAGCGAGGTGTCGAAGACCGGGAGGAGCGTGCGCAGTTGCTCCGCGTCGAGCGTCGTCCCGTGGTCGAACCACTCGTGGCACAGCTCGTGCAGGATCACGTGCTGGGTCTGGTACGCGGTCGGCCTGCGGCGGTAGAGGACGAGGCTGGTGTCGCCCGCCTTCAGGCGCAGCCCGCAGGCGGCGTTGACGCGGGCGAGGCGGTCCGGCATCTCGTGCAGCCGGATGGTGCGCCCGCTGGTCTCCTCCATGTTCGCGACGAGTGCGTCCAGTGAGAAGGGAACCGGGAGGGGCAGGTCGGCGAGCCCGGCCTCGCACTCTTTCCGCAGCTTCCGCAGGGACATGACGAAGACGCTACGCTGCCGGGCCCGCCGGGTGGTGGTGCACGGCGGAATCTCTCCCGCCGCTCTCTCCGCCGGGGCCGTCCTTCTCCCGGGCGGCGTCCTCCAGCAGGGACAGGGCGAACCGCAGCAGTTCCGGCGGGAGCCCGTCCTCGTCCAGGCCCCGGCCGGCCAGGCCGCTGATCTCGCCGGTGCGCCGCTTGGCCAGGAACTGGAGCCCGGCGACGACGTCGTCGACGACCTCGGACTCCTCCTTGAAGAAGCGCCAGTCCACGCCGAACCCCAGGCCGAGGGCCTTGAGGATGTCCTCGGACGGCTGGGTGACCTTGCCGGCCAGGATGTTGGAGAAGTAGCTGTGCGACAGCGAGCCGCCGCGGTCGCGGACCAGCTCGGCGAAGACCCGGCCCGAGATCTTCTGGCCGGGGAAGGTCTTCTCGACCATGTACTCGACTTTTTCCCGCAGCGAGTCGAGGCGGGGAAGCTCGTCCGGCTCGGGGGGTCCGACGGGTTCCGGACCGCGTTCATCGCCGTCGTCCATGGCCATCCGGGCCTCCACGATCACCTCGGAGTCGGAACTGAGCTTGCGTAAACACTCTACGTCACTGTTAACTCGAAAAAACACGGGCAGGGGACCACGAGGGGAGTCCCTTGCCCGTGAATGAACCTGTGCCCCGCGGCGCCCGGAGCGGGCTCCGGACAGGGGTGTAGCCCTTCACGACGGGGGATGCGTGAAGGGCTACGCGTGCATTATGGCCCCGCGGTCCTCCCGACGACAACTGACCGGTCGGTCAGTGATCCGTCGCGCCGGATCCGCCGCGCCCGTCCCGGTGGCCCAAATCTGTTCCGGCCGCGATAGACATGGCCTTGCGGGGCGATTAGGGTTTCTTGTGCAGTCACGTGAAACAGCGGTACGCGGCAGAGACGCACCCCGCAGGCGTACGGCGCCCGGTTCCCCCGGTCACGCGTGACGGAAGAGGTGCAGATGCCCCCGGAGACCCCCTCGCACGCCACCGACCGGCTCGACGACGACGATTACCCCGCCTACACGATGGGGCGAGCCGCGGAGATGATCGGTGCGACGCCGGGGTTCCTCCGGGCGATCGGCGAGGCCCGCCTGATCACCCCGCTGCGGTCCGAGGGCGGCCACCGCCGCTACTCCCGCTACCAGTTGCGCATCGCGGCCCGCGCCCGCGAGCTGGTCGACGCCGGCACGCCCGTCGAGGCCGCCTGCCGCATCGTCATCCTGGAGGACCAGCTGGAGGAGGCGCTGCGCCTCAACGAGGAGCTGCGCGGCCGGTCCGCCCGCTCCGGCGGTCCCGCCGAGCGCTGACCGCCGCCGCGCCCCGGGGTGCGGAAGCTTCCGCACGGCCCCGAAAAATATCTGCATTCGTCAGCACAGAATTTCACGCAATGTGCGATGAGGCTTTTATGTTCCGACACGGCCGGTGATATTAGGCACCCGCCTCTCCGGCCTCACCGTGCTAGTGTTGATCTCAGTTGCAGTTGTGGTTCCCAAAAACTTCAAGTGTTCTTGCCGGTCGGATGTCGGCGGGCACACTTTTGTATTTCCGGTGTTCTTCCGGACGGGGTAATCATCGCGGCGACGTGGGGTCCGCACAGTGTGGGCCCGCGGGCTCTGCCCCTAAGGAGATATGACATGGCTACTGGCACCGTGAAGTGGTTCAACGCGGAAAAGGGCTTCGGCTTCATCGAGCAGGACGGCGGGGGCGCCGACGTCTTCGCCCACTACAGCAACATCGCCGCCAGCGGCTTCCGTGAGCTGCAGGAGGGCCAGAAGGTGAACTTCGACGTCACGCAGGGCCAGAAGGGCCCGCAGGCCGAGAACATCACCCCCGCCTGATCACTCAGGTAGTACTGCGCAGCTGGGGCCCGCACCTTGGGGTGCGGGCCCCGGCTCGTTGTCGTTTCCGGGGCCCGCGCTGCGCGCCCCCGACGAAGCCGCGTCCGGTGCGTTGATTCCCGGCGGCCGGGCTTCGTTTTCTTTTGTCATTTCATCGGCTCGTTCTTGCGATTCTGGGTGCCGTTCACGGTCGCTTCCCGAAAAGAATCCCTCGATACGTGCCCTATCGAGGAAAGGTTCTGCATGAACCGCGAACGCGCACCCCGCTCGAACGACCGATTCTCCCGCACCCGCTCCGGCGGCGCGCCCCGTCACTCCGGCGGCGGCGAGCGCCGGGCCGCTGGCTTCGGCGGCGGACCCAAGCGCTCCGGCGGCTCCGGCGGCTCGGGCCGGTCCGGTGGCTACGGCCGCCGCTCCGCCTCCGGCGCCAAGGGCGAGTTCGCCCTGCCGGTGACCGTCACCCCCGCCCTCCCCGCCGCCGAGACCTTCGGCGAGCTGGAGATGCCCGCACCGCTGAAGGCGGCGCTGGTCGCCGAGGGCATGACCGTGCCCTTCCCGATCCAGGCGGCCACCCTGCCCAACTCGCTGGCCGGCCGGGACGTCCTGGGCCGGGGCCGCACCGGCTCCGGCAAGACCCTCGCCTTCGGCCTCGCGCTGCTGGCCCGCACCGCAGGCCGCCGCGCCGACGCCAAGCGCCCGCTCGCCCTGGTCCTCGTCCCCACCCGGGAGCTGGCCCAGCAGGTCACCGACGCGCTCACCCCGTACGCCCGGTCGCTGAAGCTGCGCATCGCCACCGTGGTCGGCGGCATGTCCATCGGCCGCCAGGCCAGCGCGCTGCGCGGTGGCTCTGAGGTCGTCGTCGCGACCCCGGGCCGTCTCAAGGACCTGATCGAGCGTGGCGACTGCCGGCTGGACCGGGTCACCATCACCGTCCTCGACGAGGCCGACCAGATGGCCGACATGGGCTTCATGCCGCAGGTCACCGAGCTGCTCGACCAGGTGAACCCGGACGGGCAGCGGATGCTCTTCTCGGCCACCCTGGACCGCAACGTCGACCTGCTGGTGCGGACCTACCTCAAGGACCCGGTCGTGCACTCCGTCGACCCGGCCGCCGGTGCGGTCACGACGATGGAGCACCACGTCCTGTACGTCCAGGGCGCGGACAAGTACGCCACCACGACGGAGATCGCGGCCCGCGAGGGCCGGGTGATCATGTTCCTGGACACCAAGCACGCGGTGGACAAGCTCACCGACCACCTGCTGCACAGCGGCGTCCGGGCGGCGGCGCTGCACGGCGGCAAGTCCCAGCCGCAGCGCACCCGCACCCTGGAGCGCTTCAAGACCGGGCATGTCACGGTCCTGGTCGCCACCAACGTCGCGGCGCGCGGCATCCACGTCGACAACCTCGACCTGGTCGTCAACGTGGACCCGCCGAGCGACCACAAGGACTACCTGCACCGCGGCGGCCGTACCGCCCGTGCCGGGGAGTCCGGCAGCGTCGTCACGCTGGTGCTGCCCAACCAGCGCCGTGAGATGACCCGG
This sequence comes from Streptomyces sp. SID14515, assembly GCF_010548505.1. Classification (NCBI taxonomy): domain Bacteria; kingdom Bacillati; phylum Actinomycetota; class Actinomycetes; order Kitasatosporales; family Streptomycetaceae; genus Streptomyces; species Streptomyces sp. SID14515. The sequence goes on from NZ_JAAGMH010000134.1 coordinate 184,036, forward strand.
CTGATGGCGGACGCCGGGATCACCCCGCAGATCGCCCAGGTCCGCTCCGGCGAGGCCGAGCTGAGCCGGATCACCGGTGCGCAGGCGCCCTCCGGCGTCCCGGTCGTCATCTCCGCCCCGGCCAAGGAGCGCGGCAGCAGCCGCGGCGGCGCGTTCATGGGCCGCGGCACCAAGCGCGGCGGCGGGGCCCCGGCCCGCGGCCGTCGTCCCGGAGTGCCGACGCCCGAGGCCCGTGCGGCCGCCGCGCAGCGCCGGAAC
>NZ_JAAGMH010000138.1:0-70009 GCF_010548505.1 Streptomyces sp. SID14515
GTCGGCGGGCGCCGACGGGCCTCCGGGGCCGGGGCCCGCGGGCTCCTGCGCCGGTCCGCCCCACTCGACCCGGCGGTCCCGTTCGCCGCCGAAGCCGTTCTGGCGTGCGGTGTCCGCCTGCCAGACGGACGCGGCGTCGCCCTGGTCCGCACGGTCCGTGACGGGTTCGCCGGGGCCGGCCGGTGCGCCCTGGCCGGACCGGAGGCCGTCCTCCTCGTCGAAGAAGATCGGCCCGGTCTCCTCCACCGGCGCGGTCTGCGCACCGGCGGCGGGCGCCGGGCCCTGGGCGGCCGCCGGGCCCGACTGCCGGGGCGCGGGGCGGCTCGTACCGGGGACCCAGGACGCGCCGTTCCAGTACCGGACGTAGCCGGGGATGGAGGGGTCGGGGTAGTAGCCCTCGCGGGGGCTTTCGTCACCGGGTGCCGGAGTTGGCGCGCTCATCAGCGGGTCCCGTATCTCTTCGAGGCCTCAGGCCGTCCCCGCCGGGCGGGCGGACGGTCTCAATACAAGGGTCCACATCTATCAGACAGCCGCCCGCCCCCGGGCCGGTCCACCTGTTTGGGACCACTTTCGGGACGGCCCGAAGTTTTTTTGAGAAGTCGCGTAATAGGTGGCGGGGAGGGCGCTCTCTCCTTGTGCGGGACGGTCACGGGACCGGCCCATGAGCACCGGAAGGTTGTGCATTCTGATGATGAGCATCGTGGAACGTGAGCTGGAGCTGCGTCTCGTCCTGTCCCCCGAGCGGTCCATCCCGGTACCCGCCCGGCTGACGTATCGCACCGACGACCCGTACGCCGTGCACATCGCCTTCCACATCGGCTCCGAGTCGCCCGTGCACTGGACGTTCGCCCGGGAGCTGCTGGTGGAGGGTGTGTTCCGGCCGTGCGGGCACGGGGACGTACGGATCTGGCCGACGAAGGTCGCGGGCCGCAGCGTGATCTGCGTGGCCCTCACCTCCCCCGACGGCAACGCCCTGCTGGAGGTGCCCTCGGCCGCCGTGGCCGCCTGGGTGGAGCGGACCCTGCGGGTGGTGCCGCCGGGCACCGAGGGCGACCGGCTCGGCATCGACGAGGCTCTGGCGGAGCTGCTGGCCCCGCTGCCGGCCGACGACCTGTGGCTGAGCGACCCGTGGTCGGCGGACGAGTCGCCGTCCCAGGACGGTGAGGTGTGAGAGCCGCCGAACAGGAGGGCGGTCAGAAGAGCTTGCCGGGGTTGAGGAGACCGAGCGGATCGAAGGCGGCCTTGATGGAGCGTTGCAGTTCGACGCCGGTCTCGCCCAGTTCGCGGGCGAGCCACTCCTTCTTGAGGACTCCGACGCCGTGTTCGCCGGTGATGGTTCCGCCGAGCTCCAGACCGAGCGCCATGATGGCGTCGAAGGACGCGCGGGCCCGGCGGGACTCGTCGGGGTCGTGGTGGTCGAAGCAGACGACGGGGTGGGTGTTGCCGTCGCCCGCGTGGGCGCAGACGCCGATGGTGAGGTCGTACTCCTCGGCGATGGCGGCCGTGCCCGCGAGCATCGCGCCGAGCCGCGAGCGCGGTACGCAGACGTCGTCGATCATCGTGGCGGACTTGACGGTCTCCAGCGCGGTGAGCGACATCCGGCGGGCCTGGAGGAGCAGTTCGGACTCGGCCGGGTTATCGGCGGGGACCACTTCGGTGGCCCCGGCGGCGGTGCACAGCTCGCCGACGGCGGCGAGGTCGGCCGACGGGTCGGGGGTGTCGAAGGCGCAGAGGAGCAGGGCCTCGGTGGTCTCGGGCAGGCCCATGGAGGCCAGCGCGTTGACGGCACGCACGGTCGTACGGTCCATCAGTTCGAGGAGTGACGGGGTGTGACCGCGCTCCATGATCCGGCACACAGCGTCACAGGCGGCGGCCGCGGAGGGGAACTCGGCGGCGAGGACGAGCTGCCGGGGCGGCTGCGGTTTGAGCGCGAGGACGGCCTTGACGACGATTCCGAGGCTGCCCTCGGAGCCGACGAAGAGCCGGGTCAGGTCGTATCCGGCGACGCCCTTGGCGGTGCGGCGGCCGGTGGTCAGGAGCCGCCCGTCGGCGAGGACGACCTCCAGCCCCAGGACGTACTCGGCGGTGACCCCGTACTTCACGCAGCACAGGCCGCCGGACGCGGTGCCGATGTTGCCGCCGATGGTGCACGTCTCCCAGCTGGAAGGGTCCGGCGGGTAGTACAGACCGTGTTCGTTCACAGCGCGTGAGAGCACCGCGTTGACGACGCCCGGTTCGACGACGGCGATCCGGTCGACCGGGCTGATCTCCAGGATCCGGTCCATCCTCACCAGGGAGAGCACGATGCAGCCGTCCGAGGCGTTGGCCGCGCCGGACAGGCCGGTACGGGCGCCCTGCGGGACGACCGGGACGCGCAGCGCGGTGGCGGTGCGCATGACGTGCTGGACCTGCTCGACCGTGCGCGGGAGCACGACGACGGCCGGGGTGCCGGCCTCGCAGAAGCTCGCCATGTCGTGGGCGTAGGACGCGGTGACGTCCGGATCGGTGATCAGCGCCTCGGGAGGCAGTCCCGCGCGCAGCCGTTCGAGGAGATCGCTCATGATCCAAGCGTGACACCCGGGGCCAAAGGTGTGAACCCGTGGGCGGCAACGATCCCAAGGCGCGGTGTGCTCGTATGACTGACGCACAGTGATGGCCATGGATGTCATGCCCCAGCAGGATCCCGAGTCCCGCCGGCCGCCCGAGCCGTCCCCGCAGGACCCCTACGCGCTGCCCGCCGAAGGCGCCACCGCCGTACCCCCGCCGCCTCCGACCCTGCGGACGACGTTGCGCCGGGCCGCGGTCGGCGCGGTGGCGGCCGGGGTGCTGCTGGCCGGGGCGCTGGTAGCGGTGGACGACGGGGAGGGCGACGGGCCGAAGGAGCCGGGTCCGGTCGAGCGGGCCGAGGCGGCGACGACCGCGGGCTCCCCCGCCTCGCTCTCGGACCTCACCGCGCTGATCGGGGACCGGCAGAAGTGGGTGGAGTCCCACCCGAAGGACGCCCCGTCCCTGGCGACGCTCGGCACGGCGTACGTGGAGTGGGCGCGGCGTTCGGCGGACACGGCGTACTACGCCCGCGCGGAACAGGCCCTGAAGCGTTCGCTGGAGGCACAACCGGGCGAGCGCGGCAACGGGGAGGCGTGGGTGGGTCTGGCGGCCCTGGCCAACGCCCGGCACGACTTCCTCGCGGCGAAGCGGTGGGGCGAGACGGTGCGGAAGCAGCAGCCGACGACCTGGAGCGTGTATCCGGTCCTCATCGACGCGTACACCGGGCTCGGCGACCAGAAGGCGGCGACCGCGGCGACGGAGAAGTTCGGCGAGTTGCGCAAGGGCGTTCCGGCGCTGGCCCGCACCGCCGATCTGTACCGGGGCCAGGGCTGGCGCGAGGACGCGCTGGCCACCGCCCGGGAGGCGGCCGACCGGGCGACGCAGCCCGCCGAGAAGGCCGAGGCGCTGCACCGGCTCGGCGAGCTGGCCTGGGAGCGGGGCGAACCGGAGGAGGCGGTGGCGCAGTTCGACGCGGCGCTGCGCACGGACGCCGGTCACCACCCCGCGCTGGCGGGCCGGGCCCGGGCCCTGGTGGCGCTGGACCGCACCGACGAGGCGCTGGCCGCGTACCAGAGCGCGCTGGAACAGCTTCCGCGCCCGGAGTACGCCCTGGAGCTGGGCGAGCTGTACGAGTCGCTAGGGCTGGACGGGGACGCCCGCACCCAGTACACGAAGCTGCGGGAGATGGTGGCGGAGGCGAAGAAGGCCGGGGCCGACGAGTCCCTGGTGCTGGCCCGCTTCGAGGCCGACCACGGGGACCCGGACACGGCGGTGGAGCTGCTGCGCGGCCAGTGGGCGAAGCAGCACCGCAGTGCGGCGGTGGCGGACGCGCTGGGCTGGGCGCTGCACCGGGCGGGCAGGTCGCAGGAGGGCCTGGAGTACGCGGAGCGGGCCGTCGACACGGGCGTACGGAACGCCTCGTACGCGTACCACCTGGGCGTGATCCAGCGGGAGCTGGCGGACTACGGTCCGGCGCGCCGGAATCTGGAGCAGGCCGTACGCACCAACCCGGCCTTCTCGCCGCTCGCCGCGCCGCTGGCCCAGGAGGCACTGGACGCGCTGGGCGAGCCGCCGCCGGGCGGGCCGGGCGACCTGCAGCCGCCTCCACCCCCGCCGGCGCCCGAGCCGAAGCCGGAGCCGAAGCGGGAGACGAAGCCGGAGGCTCCGGCCCCCTCGAAGTCGGCCGCCGCCCCCGCGAAGTCCCCGGACACGGCTGCGTCCGCGCCTCCGTCCAAGGCCGCGGCGAGCAGCCCGGCCCCGGCGGAGGGCGACGCGTCGAAGAGTCCGTGACGCGGAAGCCGTGAACCATGAACGCCGCCGCGGTCCGGGGTACTGCCCCGGGCCGCGGCGGCGTTCCGCACCGACCGCGCGGATCAGAGGTTGCCGCGCTTCTCCTGCTCGCGCTCGATCGCCTCGAACAGGGCCTTGAAGTTGCCCTTGCCGAAGCCCATGGAGCCGTGGCGCTCGATCATCTCGAAGAAGACGGTCGGCCGGTCCTGGACCGGCTTGGTGAAGATCTGCAGCAGGTAGCCGTCCTCGTCGCGGTCGACGAGGATCTTCAGCTCGCGCAGGGTCTCGACCGGCACCCGGGTCTCGCCGGCCCACTCGCCGAGGGTGTCGTAGTACGAGTCGGGGGTGTCCAGGAACTGGACGCCGGCGGCGCGCATCGAGCGGACCGTGGAGACGATGTCGTTCGTGGCGAGCGCGATGTGCTGGACGCCGGCGCCGCCGTAGAACTCCAGGTACTCGTCGATCTGCGACTTCTTCTTCGCGATGGCCGGCTCGTTGATCGGGAACTTGACCTTGAGCGTGCCGTCGGCGACGACCTTCGACATCAGGGCGGAGTACTCGGTGGCGATGTCGTCGCCCACGAACTCCTTCATGTTGGTGAAGCCCATGACCTGGTTGTAGAAGCCGACCCACTCGTTCATCCGGCCGAGCTCGACGTTGCCGACGCAGTGGTCGATCGCCTGGAAGGTCCGCTTGGCGGGCGGCTCGACGATGGGCTTGGCCGCGGCGAAGCCGGGGAGGTAGGGGCCCTCGTAGCCGGAGCGCTCGACCAGCGTGTGGCGGGTCTTGCCGTACGTGGCGATGGCGGCGAGGACGACGGTGCCGTGCTCGTCCTTGACCTCGTGCGGCTCGGTGATGCCGCGCGCGCCGTGCTCGACGGCGTACGTGTACGCGGCCCGGGCGTCCGGGACCTCGATCGCGAGGTCGACGACGCCGTCGCCGTGCGCGGCGACATGGTCGGCCAGGAAGGTGCCCCACTCGGTGGACGCCTTGATCACGGAGGTGAAGACGAAGCGGGCCGCGCCGTTGGTGAGGACGTAACTCGCCGTCTCGCGGCTGCCGTTCTCCGGTCCGGAGTAGGCCACGAGTTTCATGCCGAAGGCGGTCGAGTAGTAGTGCGCGGCCTGCTTGGCGTTGCCCACGGCGAAGACGACCGCGTCCATTCCCTTGACCGGGAAGGGGTCGGCCTGCCGGGCGGTTTCGGGGCTGGTGTGCAGAGTCTCAGTCATGTTCGAAGGCTCTCCCCACATCGCAAGGTGCGCAATAGTTCGCGCATTCACTGGTCAATATGCCCAGTCGGTCGCCATGATGGCCGGACTATCTGTACAGGATGCCTACGGGAGGCACGCTCATGGCGATCGATCATCTGGACGGCCGACTCATCGTGCTGCTCGCGCGTGAGCCGCGCATCGGCGTCCTCGAAGCATCCCGGCGGCTCGGGGTGGCGCGCGGGACCGTGCAGGCGCGGCTGGACCGCCTTCAGTCGAATGGCGTCATCCGGGGGTTCGGCCCCGACGTGGACCCGGCGGCGCTCGGCTATCCGGTCACCGCGTTCGCCACGTTGGAGATCAAGCAGGGCCAAGGGGCCGACGTACGGGCCCATTTGGGCGGCGTACCGGAGGTGCTGGAGCTGCACACCACCACCGGGCACGGCGACATGTTCTGCCGGCTCGTCGCCCGTTCCAACGCCGATCTTCAGCGGGTGATCGACCGGGTTGTCGGATTTGATGGCATTGTCCGGGCCTCCACGGCGATCGTCATGGAGAACCCGGTTCCGCTGCGGATCATCCCGCTGGTGGAACAGGCGGCCGAGGACGCCGACTGAGCGAAGGGCCCGGGAGGCCGGCCGAGCCGAAGGAGTGCGTGTGAGCTTCTGGGAGTATCTGAACACCCGCCACCAGCAGCTCCTCACGGACGCGTTCCAGCATGTCAGCGCGGTCTTCCAGTGCATGGTCATCGCCACCGTGCTGGGCGTGGTCATCGGGGTGGTGAGCTATCGCAGCGGCTGGGGCGGCTCGCTGGCCATCACCTCCACGGCGACGATCCTCACCATTCCGTCCCTCGCCGCGATCGGTCTGCTGATCCCGCTGGTCGGCCTGGGCGTCGCGCCGACCGTGATCACCCTGACCCTGTACGGGCTGCTGCCGATCGTCCGGAACTCCATCGTCGGGCTGCGGGGCGTCGATCCGTCGCTGGTCGACGCGGCGACGGGCATCGGGATGTCGCGGCTGGCGCGGCTGTGCCGGGTGGAGCTTCCGCTGGCCTGGCCGCCGATCCTGACCGGGATCCGGGTCTCCACCCAGATGCTGATGGGCATCGCCGCGATCGCCGCGTACGCCTCCGGCCCCGGCCTCGGCAACGAGATCTTCCGGGGCATCGCCTCGCTGGGCAGCGCCAACGCGATCAACCAGGTCCTCGCGGGCACGCTCGGCATCGTCGTCCTCGCCCTGCTCTTCGACGCCGCGTACGTCCTGCTGGGACGGCTGACCATCCCGAGGGGGATCCGTGCCTGAGACCGAGACCGGCGCTGTCGCTGTGGAGGAGGGGTCCGCCGCCACCTCCGGGGCCACCATCCAGCTGGAGAACCTCACCAAGAAGTACCCGGGCAACCCGAACCCGGCCGTCGAGAACGTCTCCATGGAGATCAGGGCCGGCGAGACGGTGATCTTCGTCGGGCCATCCGGCTGCGGGAAGTCCACCACCCTGAAGATGATCAACCGGCTGATCGAGCCGACGTCGGGCCGGATCCGGATCGGCGACGAGGACGTCACCGACATCGACCCGGTGAAGCTGCGCCGCAAGATCGGTTACGCCATCCAGTCCTCCGGCCTCTTCCCGCACATGACGGTCGCGGACAACATCGCGCTGGTCCCGAAGATGGTCGGCTGGTCCAAGTCCCGGGTGAAGGACCGGGTGGAGGAGATGCTCGACCTGGTGGGCCTGGACCCGCGCGAGTTCCACGGCCGCTATCCGCGCCAGCTCTCCGGCGGGCAACAGCAGCGGGTGGGCGTGGCACGGGCGCTGGCCGCCGACCCTCCCGTACTCCTGATGGACGAGCCGTTCGGGGCGGTCGACCCGATCACCCGCGACCACCTCCAGGACGAGCTGATCCGGCTCCAGCACGAGCTGCACAAGACGATCGTGTTCGTCACCCACGACTTCGACGAGGCGATCAAGCTGGGCGACCGGATCGCGGTGCTGCGGGAACGCTCGCACATCGCGCAGTTCGACACTCCGGAGGCGATCCTCACCAACCCGACGGACGACTTCGTCTCCGGTTTCGTCGGCGCGGGCGCGGCCCTCAAGCGCCTCAACCTCACCCGCGTACGGGATGTGGGCATCGCGGACTTCCCGACGGTCACGGTCGAGGACCCGCTCCAGACGATCTTCAACAAGCTGCGCAACGGCCCGCACAACGAGCTGCTGATGCTGGACCGCCGCAACCGCCCGTACAAGTGGCTGCGGCGCGGCGACCTGATGCGGGCGCGCGGTTCGCTGGCGCGGGCCGGGCAGCTGGTGCACGACACGGTGACCCGGGACGCCACGCTGCACGACGCGCTGGAGGCGGTGCTGACCGACAGCGGGGGCCGGGTCGCGGTGACCGGGCGGCGCGGCGAGTTCATCGGGGTCGTCGACATGAAGACGCTGATGGACAACGTGCAGGAGCTGCTGGAGGCCGACCGGCTGACCGCGATGGAGCACCAGCACGAGCTGGAGGAGCAGCGCGTCCACCAGACGGAGCAGGAGCTGGAGGGGGGTGGCGGCGGAGCATGAGCCCCAGCCATCAGTCCGGCTCCGGCAAGGGACCGGCCACCCCCACCCGGCCGCCCGGCGAACACGACGTCAAGGGCCACGCGTTCCACGACGAGGAGAGCGACCCCTCCCCCGCTCCGGCCGCCCCGGCGCGCCGGATCACCTGGCGGAAGCTGGTGCTCCTGCCGGTGGTGCTGGCGGTCATCCTGGTCGTCACCTACGTATGGATCACCAACATCCACCTGGACTCGATCGCGGAGAACTCGCTGACCGGCGGCAATGTGCAGCTGCGCTGGTGGCAGCATGTGCGGCTGACGGCGATCTCCACGTTCTGGGTGCTGATCATCGCGATCCCGCTCGGCATCGCGCTGACCCGGCGGCGGCTGCGCAAGGCGGCCCCGGCGTTCACGGCGCTGGCCAACATCGGGCAGGCGACCCCGGCGATCGGTCTGCTGGCGCTGCTGGTGATCTGGCTGGGCATCGGACCGCGGACCGCGATCATCGGCATCGTGATCTACGCGGTGCTGCCGGTGCTCTCCAACACGGTGGCGGGTCTGCGGGCGATCGAGCCGAACATGATCGAGGCGGCGCGCGGGATGGGGATGTCGGGCCGGGGCGTCCTGATGAAGGTGGAGCTGCCGCTCGCGGTGCCGCTGATCCTGGCGGGGGTCCGTACGGCCCTGGTCCTGAACGTCGGCACGGCGACGCTGGCGACCTTCGGCGGGGGCGGCGGTCTCGGCGACCTGATCACCTCGGGGATCCAGACGCAGCGGATGCCGGTGCTGATCATCGGCTCGGTGCTGACGGTGGTGCTGGCGCTGCTGGTGGACTGGCTGGCCTCGCTGGCCGAACTGGCGCTGACGCCGCGCGGGCTGGAGGAGCGATGAGGAGGACGGCGTACGGTTTCCGGGTCCTGGCGGCCGCGTCCTCGGTGCTGCTGGTGGGCGGCTGCGGGCTCAAGAGCGGTTCGCCGATGGTGGACGACGTGTCGCCGGGTTCGGTCGGGCAGGGCGAGCCGCTCAAGGGCGCGACGCTGACGGTGACCTCGAAGAACTTCAGCGAGAACATCATCCTGGGCCAGATGACCGGCCTCGTCTTCAAGGCGGCCGGCGCGGAGGTCCTGGACCGGACGAACCTGCCGGGCTCGATCAGCGCCCGCGAGGCCATCATCAACGGCGACGCCGACGCGCAGTGGGACTACACCGGCACCGGCTGGATCACCTTCCTGGGCCACGCGGACCCGATCGTCGACCCGCGGAAGCAGTACGAGGCGGTACGGGACGAGGACCGGGGCAACGGGGTGGTCTGGCTGCCGCCGGCCCCGCTCGACAACACGTACGCGCTGGCCATCAGTAAGAAGAACAACGCCAAGTACAAGCTGAAGACCCTCTCGGACGTGGCGGCCCTCGCGAAGAAGGACCCGGGCGCGGTGACGATCTGCGTGGAGAACGAGTTCGCCTCGCGCGACGACGGACTGCCCGGGATGGAGAAGCGGTACGGGATGAAGATCCCGGCGGGCAACATTCAGAAGATGGACGCCGGGATCATCTACACCCAGGTCTCCGAGTCCAACTCCTGCCTGCTGGGCGAGGTGTTCACCACCGACGGCCGGATCAAGGCGATGAACCTGGACGTCCTGGAGGACGACAAGAACTTCTTCCCCAACTACAACGCCTCCCCCGTCGTCCACGAGGCCACCTTCGAGAAGTACCCGGTGATCGCGGAGCTGCTGGACCCGCTAGCGAAGAAGCTGACGACCGAGGTCGCGCAGACGCTGAACGCCAAGGTGGACGTGGACGGCGAGGACCCGCACGAGGTGGCGAAGGAGTGGCTGGTGGCGGAGGGGTTCATCGAGGAGGGGTGAGTTACAAAGAATCGTTGCAAAGGACTCGTTGCAAAAAAGTCTTGCAAAGGACTCTTTGCATCTCTACTGTCGAAGCATGACGGAGAACGAGAACGCCTCTCAGCGCGAGAACACCCCTGGCCCCTACCGCCAAGACGGAACCGACCGGCGGATCCACAACGTCGACGCCCGCACCCTGCGCGCGGTAGCGCACCCTCTACGGCTCCGACTACTGAACACACTGCGTGAGTTCGGCCCGGCCACCGCCTCCAAGCTCGGCGAGCGACTGGGCGAGTCGAGCGGCGCGACCAGCTACCACCTGCGCCAGCTGGCGGAGAGCGGCCTCGTCGAGGACGCCCCGGAGCTGGGCAAGGGCCGCGAGCGCTGGTGGCGGTCGGTGCACGACGGCTCGATGTTCGAGGCCGCGGACTTCCGGACGCACGCCGACCCGGAGGTGCGCGGAGCCATCGACTTCGTTCTGCACGAGACGGCCACCACCCACGCCCAGGAGCTGAACACCTGGCTGGGCACGCTGGGCGACTGGTCGGAGGAGTGGCAGCGGAGCTGGGACCTGAGCGACTTCAAGATCCGCCTCACCCCGGAACTCGCGCTGGAGCTGTCCACGAAGATCCACGAACTGGTGGAGAGCTACCGCGACACCGTCCCCGAGGACACCGAGGGATCGGCCGTCGTCCGGACCCATCTGCACACGTTCCCGCGCCCCTCCGAATGACCGGGCCGCACACCGTAACTCCCCACACTCCCCGAACTCCCCACCACCCGAAGGGAAGCCCGTTATGCACGCCGACGTCCACCACCTCCTGCACACCGTCACATCCGCCGAACTCCACTCCAGAGCAACGGAGTTCCGCCTCCCCCGCACCAGCCTGCGCACCCGGGTCGGCTGGACCCTGGTCGAGGTGGGTCTGCGCCTGACGACCCAGAGCCGGGAAGCGAGCACGACCGCGAACGCGTGCCGCACCGCCGCCTTCCATCCGGCGTAACCATCCACTCGGGGGGACAGAACCATGGGGCACCGCACCCCGCTCGCCGCCACGCTCGCGGCCAACTCCATCTCCACGGCGGGCACTTCACTGACCCTGATCGGCGTCCCCTGGTTCGTCCTGGAGACCACGGGCAGTGCGGGCCGCGCAGGCGTCGTCGCGTTCTGCGCGACCCTGCCGATCGTCGTCGCCGCACTGATCGGCGGACCGGTCATCGACCGGATCGGCCGCCGCCGGGTCGCCGTCGCCTCCGACGCCGTGTGCGCCCTGGCCATCGCCGCGATCCCGCTGCTGCACTTCGCCGGCGTCCTCGACTTCTGGATGCTGTGCGCGCTGATGGCGCTGAACGGCTTCGCCCACACCCCGGGCAACACCGCGCGCTACGTCCTGATCCCGGACCTGGCCGAGCACGCCGGCACCACCCTCGCCCGGGCCGCCAGCCTCTTCGACGCGGTCTCGCGCGGCGCCCGGATGGTCGGCGCGGCGCTCGCCGGGGTCCTCATCGCCTTCGCGGGCGCGGAGACGGTCCTGCTGCTGGACGCGGCGACGTTCGGGCTGTCCGCCCTGCTGGTCGCCGCAGGGGTACGGGGCATCCGCGCGGCCGAGCCGCGGAAGGCGGAGGCGCCGGTCTCCGTACGCGCCTACCGCACCGAACTCCGCGAGGGTTACGCCCACTTGCTGAGCAACCGGCTGCTGCTGTCGGTCGTGATCATGGTGATGTTCATGAACGGCACCGATCAGGGCTGGTACGCCGTACTGCTGCCCGTGCACGCCGAGGCGGAGCTGGGCGGCGCGACCGACATCGGGCTGCTCACCGCGCTGTTCGGGGCGGGCGGGCTGGCAGGGGCCCTGCTGTACGGGGCGGTGGGGCACCGCTTCCCGCGCCGGGCGGTGTTCACGGTGTGCGTGATCCTCTGCGGTGCGCCGCGCTTCCTGGTCGCCGCGGTGACCGGGACGACGCTGCCGCTCGCGGTGACGATGCTGCTCGGCGGGATCGCGGGCGGCGTGCTGAACCCGATCCTGACGACGGTGATCTACGAGCGCGTACCGGACCGGCTGCGCAGCCGGGTCTCGGGGGCGCTGACGGCGGGGTGCGAGTTCGCGATGCCGCTGGGCGGGCTCGCGGCCGGGCTGCTGGTGGAGGGCGCGGGAGCGACGGGGGCGCTGCTGGTGATGGGCGGGATCTACTTCCTGGCCACGCTGAGCCCGCTGGTGTTCCCGTCCTGGCAAACGCTGGACGACGCGCCGGGGGCGGAAGCCGGGGAGCCCGGGGATCCGTCCGTACCGCCGCAGGTCAGCAGCTCGGCACCTTCCCGCCCGTCTCCAGGGCCTTGAGCGAGCCGACCGCGTCCTTCAGCGTGGTGACGGGCACGATCCGCAGCCCGTCGGGCCGCTCGGCCTCCGCCTGACGGCACTCGGCCTTCGGTACGAGGAAGACGGTCGCCCCGTCGCGGTGGGCGGCCTGTGTCTTCATCGACACCCCGCCGACCGCGCCGACCTTGCCGTCCGCGCTGATCGTTCCCGTACCGGCGACGGTGCGGCCGCCGGTGAGGTCGCCGCCGGAGCCGTTGCCGTCGAGCTTGTCGATGATGCCGAGGGAGAGGAAGAGACCGGCGCTCGGGCCGCCGATGTCGCCGAGGTCGACCTCGACCCGCATCGAACCGGGCTCGCGGTCCAGGTAGTTCAGGGCGGCGTCGACGGCGACGTTCTGCGACTCCTTCATGTCGTCGAGGTTGTGCTTCTCGATCTCCTTCTCGGAGCCGCCGGTGGGGTAGACGGAGTCGCGCGGCATGACCGCCCGGTCGGCACGGAACCAGCCGTCGATCACCTCGCCGATGCGGACGTCCGTCTTGGGCCCGGTGGCGAGGATCGTCGTCATCCGCAGCTGCCCGTCGGTGGGCCGGGTCTCGGCGCCGGTGATGGTGATCACCGGCCGCCCGTCGTCCTTGCCGAGCACATCCGCGGTCACGCCGGGCCGCGCCAGGGTGAACGGCAGCGGCGCGAGAGCCACCATGCCGAACAGGGCGAGGACGGGCAGCGCGCAGAGGGCGAGGACGCGGGGGCGCGTAAGACGAGTGAGCACGCACCCAATCTAACCGGCGCGCCGAACGGGAACGCGCCAGGCGTACGCCGCCCTCACCGCCCCCTCCGCGAGGGCGGGCCCGGCTCGCTTCCGACCGCGACGCACCCACCGCAGCGCGTCGCCCACGCGGCTGCACGCCCACCACAGCACGTCCCCTACCGCAGCGCGTCGGCCACTTCCCGGGCGGCGTCGAGCACGCGGGGCCCGACCCGTTCCGGTACGGCGTCGGCGAGCATGACGACGCCGACGCTGCCCTCCACGCCCGAGACCCCGACCAGGGGCGCGGCCGCCCCGCTGGCGCCGGCTTCGAGTTCGCCGTGGGTGAGGGTGTAACCGGGGTGGCCGGACTCCGTCGTCTGGCGGGCGGACAGGATGGCCCGGCCCGCCGCACCCCGGTCCAGCGGATGACGGAAGCCGGCCCGGTAGGCGACGTGGTAGTCGGTCCAGGTGGGCTCGACGACGGCGACCGCGAGGGCGTCGCTGCCGTCGACGAGCGTGAGATGGGCGGTGGCCCCTATGTCCTCGGCCAGGGAGCGCAGCGCGGGCAGCGCGGCTTCCCGGACGAGCGGGTGCACCTGTCGGCCGAGCCGCAGCACACCCAGGCCGACCCGGGCGCGGCCGCCCAGGTCGCGGCGGACCAGGGCGTGCTGCTCCAGGGTGGCGAGCAGTCGGTAGACGACGGTCCGGTTGACACCGAGTTTGTTGGACAACTCGGTGACGGTCAGGCCGTGATCGGTGTCGGCGAGCAGTTTGAGGACCCGCAGTCCTCGGTCGAGCGTCTGGGAAGTCTCCGCTGTCACGACGCCCTCTCCTCTTCGGGGTGAGCGACGACGGTCCTGCTCCGGCGGTTGCGACGCCGGTCCCAGCGGCGACGCACGGAGAGGCCGCCGGCCTGGCAAGGCACCGGCTGCGCTCCGCGGCGGCGTTGCCACGGGGCGTTCATATGGCGGGGACAGTAGCGAGCCGGTCCGCTCAGCGGAAGTCCTCGTCCAGAATCCGGTCTCCGGACACGGAGCCCCGGTACGGCCCACGCATAAGGGCCGGTCAGCGGGACGGCGTCCGGTAAGCGAACATCTACGCGCGTTCACGTGTCACGACACGGCCGGGTCCACACGTCCACGGATGTGAACCATCGTTAACAGTGTGTGAACGGCCACCGGAGAAATTTCCCGCCGCCGCCCACCGGAAACGTCACCGCGCCACCCGGAAGTCCGCCCGGACGGCCGCCCGGAAATGCCGTCGGCCCGTACGGAGGAGGGAACCTCCGTACGGGCCGACGAAGCCGCAACACCACCGGGCTCACGTCATCCGGGTGGCCCACTCCTGGACCTTCACGATGCGCTGCTGGATCTGGTGGGCCGTCGCCTCGGCGCTCGGCGGGCCGCCGCAGACCCGGCGCAGTTCGGTGTGGATGACGCCGTGGGGCTTGCCGCTCTGGTGGGTGTAGGCGGAGACCATCGTGTTGAGCTGCTTGCGCAGGCTGAGCAACTGCTTGTGGGTGACGACGGGCCGCGCCTCGGCGGGCTTCTCCAGGAGGTCGGCCTCCTCGGCCGGCTTCTGGCGGCTGTGCGCGATCTGCCGGCTCTGCCGCTTCTGGAGGAGAAGCTGGACCTGGTCCGGCTCCAGGAGCCCCGGGATGCCGAGGTAGTCCTGCTCCTCCTCGGAACCGGGGTGGGCCTGCATGCCGAACTCGGCGCCGTCGTACAGCACCCGGTCGAAGACGGCGTCGGACTCCAGCGCCTCGAAGGGCAGCTGCTCCTCGGTCTCCTCGTCCTCCAGCTTCTCCGCGTCGGCGAGGAGCTTGTCCTCCTCCGAGAACGGGTTCTCCTCGTCGCTGCCCTTCTTCGGCTTGTCGAGCACGTGGTCGCGCTCGACCTCCATCTCGTTGGCGAAGTCGAGGAGCATCGGGATCGTCGGTACGAAGACGGACGCGGTCTCGCCGCGCCTGCGGGAGCGCACGAAGCGGCCGACGGCCTGGGCGAAGAAGAGAGGCGTGGAGATGGTGGTCGCGTACACGCCGACGGCGAGCCGCGGCACATCGACCCCCTCGGACACCATCCTGACCGCGACCATCCAGCGCGACTCGTCCGCGCTGAACTTGTCGATCTTCTTGGAGGCGGCCTTCTCGTCGGAGAGGACCACGGTCGGCGTCTCTCCGGTGACCTTCTTCAGGATCTTGGCGTACGCGCGGGCCGAGTCCTGGTCGGTCGCGATGACGAGCCCGCCCGCGTCGGGGATGCCCTTGCGGACCTCGGTGAGCCGCTTGTCGGCGGCGGAGAGCACGTTGGGGATCCACTCGCCGGTGGGCGCCAGCGCGGTGCGCCAGGCCTGCCCGATGGCGTCCTTGGTCATCGGCTCGCCGAGCCGGGCGGCGATCTCGTCGCCGGCCTTGGTGCGCCAGCGCATGTTGCCGCTGTAGCTGAGGAAGATGACCGGGCGGACGACGCCGTCGGCGAGCGCGTTGCCGTAGCCGTAGGTGTAGTCGGCGGAGGAGCGGCGGATGCCGTCGTTGCCCTCCTCGTACGCGACGAACGGGATCGGGTTGGTGTCCGACCGGAACGGCGTACCGGTCAGCGCGAGCCGCCGGGTCGCCGGGTCGAACGCCTCCTGGCAGGCCTCGCCCCAGGACTTCGAGTCACCGGCGTGGTGGATCTCGTCGAGGATCACGAGCGTCTTGCGCTGCTCGCAGCGGTTGCGGTGCAGCATCGGGCGGACGCCGACACCCGCGTAGGTGACGGCGACCCCGTGGTAGTCCTTGCTCAGCGGACCGGCGCTGTAGTCGGGGTCGAGCTTGATCCCTATCCGCGCGGCCGCCTCCGCCCACTGCTTCTTGAGGTGCTCGGTCGGGGCGACGACGGTGATCTGCTGCACGACATGATGGTGCAGCAGCCACGACGCGAGGGTCAGCGCGAACGTGGTCTTGCCTGCGCCGGGCGTCGCGACGGCGAGGAAGTCGCGCGGCTGCTCCTGGACGTACCTCTCCATGGCGCCCTGCTGCCAGGCTCGCAGCTTGCCGGCGGTGCCCCAGGGGGCGCGGCCGGGGAAGGCGGGTGAGAGGTGGTGGGAGGCGGTGGTAGTAGTCACGGTCTCCGGTTCGGGGCTCTCGGGTACGTGGGTCGCTGTCGGCACCGGACCGGGCCGGTACGTCCGGCCCGCGATACGACAACCGGGCCACCTTACCGGGGGCCCGGCCGCGAACCGTCCCGAACACCGCGACCACTTCGCCGATTGGGACGGTCCTCACACCTCGTGGACGACCAGGTTCCGCAGCCCTTGGGAGATCGCCTTGATCTCGTCCGTCTCCCCCGTGGCGACAGCGATGACCAGGCGTTCCGCCGCGTCGATGTCCGGGCGCAGGTCGACGCCGTTCATGGCCAGGAACGTGACGCAGGAGAGCCAAGCAGTCCTTTTGTTGCCGTCGAACAGCGGATGGTTGACGGCCAGAGACTGGAGGAGAGCCGCCGCCTTGTCGATCAGGTCGGGATAGGCCTCCTCGCCGAACATGGCGGCCGAGGGCCGGTGGGTCGCCGACTCCAGAAGGCCGGCATCCCGGACGACGACCTGCATGTCGTCGCAGGCATGCTCGGCGATCACAAGGATGTCCTCCGAGCTCAGATAGACACAGCTCACTTCAGCCGCTCCATCAGCTCGCCCCATTTGGCCGCCTGCTCCTTGGCCGTCTTGCGGACGATGGCCTGCTGCGCGGTCCGGGCGAGATAGTCGTCCACGGCCTGCAGCAGTATGGCGTGCATGCTGGTCCCCTCCTGCTCGGCGCGCTGCTTGAGGGCTTCGGTCTGGTCGTCACGGAGACGCAGGTTCATAGCCATACCAGAACGGTACCACCGGATGGGGCCACAATGGTACCGCTACCTCTCCCGCACCCGGGTCGCCACCCAGGCCCCCACCGCCGCCACCCCCGCCATCGGCAGGAACACGGCGGCGAACGCGCCCGGGTGCGAGCCGGAGGCGCCCGCCTCCACCGCCCCGTGCGCGGCCGCGCCCAGGGCCTTGCCGCCGAGGGCCGCGAAGGCGGCGCCACCCATGGCCAGCAGCAGCACGTTGGAGAGACCGTCGGAGATCTGGAGAGCGGCGGAGTTGGAGCCCGCCTCCTCCGGGGCCGAGAGCTTCAGCAGCAGCACGCTGGTGGAGGCGATCACCATGCCCATCCCGAAACAGCCGAAGGCCCAGGCGACGGCGACGATCCAGACCGGGACCCCTTCGATCAGCACGGAGGGCGCGACGACGATCGAGGCGGCGACGAGCACCATGCCGCTGACCATCAACCGCTCCCGGTGCGCTTCCATACGCGGCCGGGACTGTACGTACGAACCGAGCGCCCAGGTCGCCCCGCCCACGGCCAGCGAGAGCCCGGCCATCGTCGGGGACAGCCCGCGCTGTGTGACCAGCATCAGCGGTACGAAGGACTCGGCGGCGATGAACGACCCGGCGGCGACCCCGCGCAGCAGGACCACCGAGGGCAGCCCGCGCCCCGCCCGTACGGTCCCGGTGGGCAGCAGTCCGCGGACGGCGGGCACCAGCAGGGCGACGCCGAGGGCGGCCGGCAGAAGGGCGAACCAGTTCAGCTCCTGCCCCGCGTACTGGAGCAGCCCCGCCCCGGCCGAGATCCCGAGGGCCAGCCGGATCCGGCGGCGGTCGTACGGCTCGGTGGCTGCGGCCGGGTCCGCGGGCCCGGAGGCGGTCCGCCGGATCGCCGGGAGGGCCAGGGCGAGCGGGACCACGATCAGCACAGGAATGCCGACGAAGACCCAGCGCCAGCCGAGGTGCTCGGTCACCGTCCCGGAGGCGAGCGGCCCGACGACGGAGGGGATCACCCAGCTCGCGGCGAAGGCGGCCAGGATCGCGGGCCGGATGCGCTCGGGATAGGCCCGCCCGATGACGACGTACAGGGCGACGATCACCAGTCCGCCGCCGAGCCCCTGGACCGCCCGCCCGGCGATGAAGATCCACATGCTGGAGGCCGCCCCGGAGAGCAGCAGACCGGCGCCGAACGCGGTGATCCCGGTGGCGAGCGGCTGGAGCGGCCCGCGCCGGTCGGCCCACTGCCCGGAGAGGACCATGGCGAAGAGGCTGGTGGTGAAGTATGCGGAGAAGGCGAACGCGTAGAGCGGGATGCCGTTCAGCTCACGGGCGGCCACCGGCATGGCCGTACCGACCGCCGTGGCCTCGAACGCGATGAGGAACACCACGGAGACGATGCCGATGCTCAGCGCCCGGTAGGTGCGCCCGAGAACCCCTTCGACGGCCGCGAGGGGAATGTCGGACAACAGGTCCGGAGAGTGATCGTCGGTCGCGGGCGGCGTGAGGCGTGCGGCATCGGCGCCGTCACGCGGTTCGAGGGCGGTCATGGCCTCAGGGTAAGGGGCGTGGGCCGGTTTGAACCCTGTCGATATACGGTCCCGCGCTCGGCCCTTGGTCGTAGGTCCGGAGCCCCGGGTATGAACGGCGTATGGCAGTCGCGTTGCGGCCCCGCCGGATTGCTTGAGGCGAAGGTCGGGGGCCCGTAGCGTCATGGACAGCAAAGGAACAGCGCATCCAGCATGACTCCCGACCGTGTGCCCGAGAGGCTCAGGGGCTCGACTGCAACTCGAGTTACACCGGTTCGATTCCGGTCACGGTCTCCACAACGCGGAAGTGGCCGCCCCCTCTCAGTCGGGGGCGGCCACTTCCGCGTACACGCGCCCTGCACCGCACGGGCCGATCACGGCTCACGCCTTGAGCGCGTCCAGCACATCGTGCGCATCACTGATCAGGTCGCCTTGGTACGGGGTCAGTTCGGGAGCCTCGACCTCGCCCTCCGGAGGGTCCTCGCCGTCGTACGCCATCGAGACGGACATGCCGATCGTGATGACGGCACCGCCGTCCCGCACGGACACCTGCGAGGAACCGTCGTCCAGCGTCACCAGATAGGCGCTGTCCCCGAGACCGACGATCCCCTCCACCTTGGCGACTTCGTTCCCGAAGAGGTCCAACTTCGTGCTCAGCGCCTCGAATTCGGGACCCGGGTCGGCCTCCTTGTGCAGTTCGACCCTCATGGTCACAGACATCTGGGCGGACCCTCTGTCCGCCCGCTTCTTCCCGGAAACCTCGAAGGGAGCGAGCGAGACCGCGCAGTCGACCCGGTCGACGGCAGGATGCTCGACCCGCCCCGGCTGCTCGGTCGGCTCGTGCTCGACCTTCCCGACGGATCCGGAGAGCGCCTTGAGCTTCATCGCGGCACAGGGCTGCTCCCCCAGCCCGTACCCCCGCACATCCGGCTTCCCGTCCCCGAACCCGTACGCGAACACCGCCGCCGCCCACACCACGGAAGCCACCAGCGCGCCGCCCAGACCCCACAGCAGCCCCTGCCCCCGCCGCCGCCCGGCCGCGGGCTTCCGGTCGAACCCGCTCACCACTTCCGCGGGCGCGTCCGCTTCGTACTCCCCCACGATCTCCGGTTCGGAAATCACTCCGGCACCTCCCCCTGGTCAACGGCTACGGTACCGGCCCCTGCCCGCAGCCGCCGCACCGCGCGTCACACGGGGTCGAGTACCGGCCGAGGCTCGAGCCCACCGTCGTTCTCGCAACCCAGTTCCCTCGCCATGGCGAGGGCGAAGGAATGAGCCACGGTCGCGTAGGCGTCCTTCAACTTCTCCGGGTCCCCCTCAGGCTTCTCGGGCGACCAGCGCTCCACGTCGAGCCTGATGTGAGCCGGTGTGGAACCAGGCAATTTCTCGCTCCGGCAGGCGAACCGGACAACACCGGCGTCCGGAGCGGCCAGGGCTTGCTCCCCCATCGGAATCACCCTGAACTCCGGAGCGGGTTCACCCTCCGGCGGCCCCAGACCAGCTCCCAGGTCACCTCCAACCGATCGCTCGGAACGGAGTTCACCGCGAACACGTAGCAAATGTCCCCGTCGTTGGCGGCGGGGGAATCGTACGCCTCGCTCAATGACCTTGCGGCGTATGCGACGGTGGACTTCTCGTCCGAGTCCTCGAACCTTGACGACCCCGTGATCACCTTCAGCGCTTCTGCCGCCTCGGCGGAGACGGCGGTGCCGCCGCAGAGTTCCCTCGGACCTGCGGCCCGCTCATGCGCTGCGTCGGCGCTCCCACTGCCCGTGCAGCCGACCGCCCCTGCTGCTAGAGACAGCACGATGACCGCGCCGACGGGGCCGACGCGGCCGCGACTGAGTCCCCCGCGCCCACTCATGTGGCCGCTGGCAACGAGGAGGGGATGACAGGCGGCTTCGCACAATCCATCTCTGCCACAACCGGCTGAGCGAACGCACTGAGCAGTTCCCACCGGAGCTCCGATCTCAGGCTCTTCCCCGCCGCCTCGAACTGGAGCGGAAGACCGGACGGCTGGGAGGCGATGGCTCCGGGTACGGCGCAAACCGCGAGCAACTGCATGCGAGCCGGCCCGGGTTCAGGTGCCACGAACAGCGATTCGTTCACCTGGCGCCACGTCCGGCCGATCTCCGGGCTGTCCACCATCCTCAGTGAGAGGACGGACCACTTCACCGTTACCTCGACGGTTCCGCTGATCCGATCACCCTCGAATACATCTGTGCGGCAAGCGGTGTAAGGGGTGTGCAACAGGTCGGACTCCTGCCACCGCTTGGCCTCCCGCACGAGAAGATCCGCCGGCACATCGGCCTGAGGCGTCCCGCTCGCCTTGACATCACTGCTGCCTATTGTTTCGACGACCGACTCCACGTTCCCGGCACCGAGCAACGACTTGCACTGCCCCAGTTTTAGGGGTTCCGCCTGTTAACCGCCCCGGAACAGCCTGAGAGAAGACCGCCTATGGCCAGAACCGCGACGGCCGTCAACCGGTCCGACCTGTGCGACATCGTCATCAGGAGTCGATCTCTGCCGGGCGGCTGACCGGTGGAAGCTGCCGCAGCCCCCGGTCCAGCTTCTTGGGGAGACCGGCGTCGTCCTCGCACTCCAGCTTCTCGGCTACCGCCAAAGACGCGGAGTGGACAATTTCAAGGTTGTCCATCAAGTTCTCCAGAGCATCACCTCGGTCGCGGGCTTCGCTCAGTCCTCCGTAGATCCGCGCCGGGCGGTTCTTCGAGCCATCGAGTTGCGGGCTGACGCATTCAAAATAGATGCCGGCCGACCGGACGTTGGCTACCGCTTCCTTGCCCAACGCGAACCGCTTCGCCCCCTCAGGGTTCCCTGGGTAATTGACGTCCTGTGGAGCGTATATATGGAAAGCCAAGACCGTCTCTTCACCATTGCGGCTCCACTTCGTAGCCATCTCGCAAAGATCTTCTCTTGGCGACCAGCTACGGCCGGAGGCATACCCCTTCTCGATCTTTTCGATGAGCCGATTCATGCCACCACCCGCTCGCCGCTCGAAGGACGTCGCGCCCGTCACAGTCTCCACCGTCTTCTCCAGGCCACCCGCGAACACCCCCTCGCACACTTCCGCCGCATTGACGTACGGCGACTGAGGCTCTGGGTCCGATGAGCATGCGGTAGCACAGACGGCCAGGAGCAGGCCGACGATCAGATTATTTCTGATTCGATTCACACCCATACCTTTCATTGCAGACCGGGGCAGCCTCAGCCCGCCTCCGGATCCACACCCTGCTGATTCTCTCGTTCGTTACCGACCCCATAGCCCAGGAGCATCGATTCCTTCAGATCCTCTCGGAGCTTTGAATCTTCCTTGGCCGCGTGAAGGGCGAGGAAATCCTCCATCGGAGCCTCCGCCATCGACTCACCAGAGCGATAGATGCTGTTCCATTCCTCTCTGGTGAGTTGCTCCGCCTTCTCCTTGCTCTTGTCGACAGAGTTGTCCGAGATATCTCCGACGACCTGGCCGATGACCTGCTCCGCGGCACCACTGGCCGTGTCGGTCGCTAGAGGGATCAGCACGGCGGCCGCACCCACCGCAGCCGTCGCCGGCAGGAACGCGACGCCGGCGGCGATTCCCACCCCTGCGCCGAACTCCACCCAGCCCGCGCGTTCGGCCACCGCCTTCTCGTAGTCCTCGTGCTTCTTCATGTTGTCCGCCTGGACCTGGTCGGCCCTGGACTGGTCGAGCATGCCCTGCACCACTGCGCCGACCCGGACGGTCGAGCGTGCGGCATCAGAGTCAATGGTTCCATCGGGGCCCACGTGCGTTTCCAGCACGCTTCTTGTGTATGCCTGCTCCGCCGCGGAAAGGGTGGCGTAGGCGTCCGGGTGCTGGCCGAGAGCACTGAGGAATTGGCGAGCGTTCGAACGGGCCTTGTCCCCGTCATCACCGAAGGGGATATGCCCTTCGATATTCTTGGTGGGGGCGAAGACGCTATTCACGTCGCCCTTGTCCAAAGCCCAGTTGATGTCGTCGATATATCCCGCACCCATGACGCCCATGCTGTCTGCCAAGCCCTCCTGGTGCTTGAGCAAGCCGGCGTCCGCCCCGTACTTCTCCATGACCTTCTGCATGATCGCGGCATTGTCGGTATCCTGCTTCACGCTCGCGTCTGGTTCGCCCGCCGGGTAGCCCAGAGTTGCCGCTTCCAGTGCACGCCCCAGCGCGTCCGGCATGTACTGGAGGGTGGGTACCAATTTGTCCGGATCGTTGGAGTTGGAGTCCGGGAACGACTCCCACTTCTCGTTTCCGAAGAAATCGAGGTAGTTGTCGATGGCCACCTCACGCTTCTCGCCGAGGTCGTTGTCGGTGGCCTCGGCCTTCATCTTGCCGAGGTCTGCCGTGGCGCCGCGGTTGACGGTGCCGTCCTCGTTGTAGGCCGTCGGGTCATCGGTGAAGAACTTCTTCGCGGCGTCCGGGCTGTTCCCCAGCGCCTCCAGCATGGCTGTAGTGGGGTCGTATCCGGATCCGTTCTTACCTGAAGGGTTGTACGGATTGTCCAGGAAGCCGTTCACCTGCTTGTTGCCGGCAAACCGGTAGGGGTCCTTCTGATGCAGCTGCGCCACGTGCTCGGCGATAGGGTTGAGGAACTTCGCGTCGTAGTTCCCGTACCGCATGATTCCGCCGAGCAGCTGATAGCCGTATGGAGCGCTGCCGGTATCGTACTTGGACAGCGGAATCTGCTGGGTACCCATCTTGCGGAGCTCCGGCCCCCACTCCGCGGTGAATGCCTTGTCCTGCGAAGCGGTGGCCAGGTTGAGGCCCAGGTTCTTCTGGAGCGCCTGGACATCCTTGAGCCGCTCCTCATCAGTGTTCACACCCTCATGCGTATCCGTGGCGAGCTGCCCGAAGAACGCGAGTGCCTTCTCCGGGCCGAGCTTCTCGTAGAAGCTTTTGGCGAACTCCGGTGACTTGGCGTTGTCGCGCAGCAGTTCATTGAGCGCCTGGAGTTGGGCATGCGTGAGGTCGCGTCCCTTGCGTGCGAGGTCGGCGGCGCGGGCAGCTTCTTCCTGGTCCAGGTTCTTGTACTTCGGGCTGCTGAAATCCTTGCCCTCGGTGACGTTGGCCTCGAGCGCGTTCTTGAAGGCGACGTCGGTGTCGTTGCAGTTGTCGACGATCAGGTCGATCTTCTTCTGCCAGCTGTCGACGGCTTCCTTCTGCTTGCGCAGCGCTTCGGGATAGTCGGGATCGTGCCGCGCAGTCACGTCTTCCTCCAGCGGCCTCCGCGGCGTGACCTTGCCCTTGGCGTCCACATGGATGCCCGCTGCGCGCCCTTCGACGTCGCGGATGTTCACCAGGTCATCCTTGGCTCTCTTGAAGGCCGTGTGCGCATCCTCCAGAATGAGCTTGACACCTTTGGCCTCGGCGACCGCGTCCTTGAACTCCTTGGCGGTCTTGCCGATGAACCCTTTGGTGACGCCGGCGTTCACTCCATCCCACTCAGCCTTCTCCGCCTTGACCTTCATCCCGTCATTGGCCACCTCAGCCAGGCGTTGCAACTTGGTGACCATCTCCGACCAGTCGTCGGCAGCCTCCTTCAGCTTGCCGAGCGGTGCGTCGATGATGTCCTCGTACTTCAGCACGCCAACTCCCCCGTGACCTACTTCAGATAGTCGTTGAGCTTGGAGACGCTGAGCAGATCGCCGACGATCTGAACGTCGTCCTTGTGATGGGCGGCCTTGGAGTAGTCGAGGTGGTTCGAGATCTGTGCGCAGGCGTCGAGGAGCGTCTTGAGGTGCGTCTGCCAACGGTCGTGAACCTTCAGCAGCCCGGATCCACTCACGAAGTTGCTGTTGGTCAGCGCGATGGCCGCGTCGAAGGTCGTGGGCCGCGCGTGATCGCCGTCCTTCGACAGCCGCGTGCGCAGTTCGTACGCATCGTGCCCGATCGCACCCAGGTCGTCATCGTTGACGGCAAGGTCAGCCTGTGACGGACCCTTCGGAGTTCCTGGTTCGGCCGGTGTGCCATTGAGGCGCATATCAACCCTCTGGGTCGATTCCGTGCGAAGTTCCGACCATTCCGCATCAAACGTCATGGATTCCCCGTGATGGTCTACTCAAGCGGCCGAAGCCTTGGACAGATTCACTGGCTCAAGGCACCAACACTAGCCGCCGGAATTCACGGAATGGCATCAAAACAAGACATCCATGAACCCCTCACGACGGAACACCGAAAGGCAACGCGCGAACTCGGCTCACAAACTTTTTCGGGCACCGGGCAGCTTATTCAAGCCATGGGCCACCGCGACCTGAGACCAACGGTCTAGAGCGGGGTGTTCTCTGGCGCACCAGGGGGAGGAGACGTCGGCGGATACGGCGGCTGGAACTGCGGCTGCCCATACCCGTACTGGGGCTGATACGCCGGCGGAGCCTGTGCGGCAACAGCCTTTCGTCGACGGGAGCGGAGCACCGCTGCTGTCACGCCGCCACCCACCAGGGCTGCCGCGCCGATCCCCAGGCCGAGCCAGAGAGTGGTGTTGCTGCCCTCGTCCGCAGCCGCGGCAGCTGGCTCTTCGCCCTGATCAGAACCGCCCCCAGCCTTGGAGGGCTGCGGCGAAGGGGCCTCGGACGCCGCTGCGGCGAGATCCGGAAGCGGATACACATCGGCCGGCCCGGGGTCCCCGGGCGTCTTGAGCGCGATACGGGGTCGAACGATTCCGTAGCCGATCCCGTCGGACCGCTTCTTGCCACTGATTGGGCCGCCTGCAGTGTTCAGCATGACCCGCAGAACTTGGTTGTTCGTCCAGTCCGGATGCTTGGACCAGGTCAGGGCGGCGGAGGCTGAGGCTAGAGCTGTTGCGTCGCTGGTGCCGCTGCTCTCGCACAACTGGGTTCCTCCAGAACACGCGTGAATGGCATCCACGCCTGGTGCTGCGAGATCAACCTGCGGTCCGTACTGAGAGGACTTGGCCCTTCGAAAATCCTTTCCTACGGATCCCACGCCGACAACACCCGGCGTCCCGACAGGGTATTCGATCGCGTTATCCTTATCCCCACTGTTCCCTGCGGCTGCGAAGACCAGCGAACCTTCATCCAGGGCATACCTCACAGAATCCCTCAACCGTTGCGATCCAACGTTATTACCGAGCGAGATATTGATAACCTTGGCGCCCTGATCGACAGCAAAGCGAATTGCCACTGACACGTCATCGTTGAAATATCTATCCGCTGTCGCGCCCATGGATTTACTCTCGCTATCCGTGACGCGGATCGGGAGAATTTTGGATCCTGGAGCCAGGCCGAAGGCGCCGCCACTGCCGCCGCCGTTACCGGTTCCAGCAATGAGACCAGCGATCCCGGTTCCATGATTGTTGTAGTCAGTATGCTCGTCCCCCGGAGAATCCGTCGCCAGATCTTTCCCCTTGAGGACGCGCCCCTGAAGATCAGGAACTGAAGCGTCCACGCCTGAATCGATCACTGCGACGGTGACGTTCTCACCGGTGCTGGTCTTCCACATCTGCTCGGCACGCATGACATCCAGATGCCACTGGCGGGAACGAACGGAATCAGCGTGTGCAGGGGGAGCGCCCACCAAGAGCAGTGCCACTACAGAGGACAGGACGGCCCCACGCCGGGCAATGGCTGCACTGGTAGCACCCATTCCATTCCCCTTTTCTGGATTCTTGCTGCTCAGTCGATCACCAGCACGACGGGTCAGGCGCTCTGCTGCAGAATCTGTCCGTCCTCCTCTGGACGGAATCAGCCATCTCGCCTTTCGCCCTTGCGTGAGACACAAGCGCGTCGCGGAACCCATACCTTCTCGCCCGTAGCCTCCTCCCCATGCGCGAGGACTGGTGAGGCCCTTTCAACCGACGGGGCCCGGCCCTTGGCCGGGTGGAGGTCCGTAGGACGCATCGGAGTACGGGCTGTTCTGCGGTGAGCCGTACGGAGAATGCGGCGGTTGAGGGTGCTGCTGGTGTGGATACGGCTGTTGATAGGCCTGCGGCACGGCAGCGGCCGCGGCGCGCCGGCGCCGGGCGACCACCAGGGCACACACGACACCCGCCAAGGCCACCGCTCCGGCACCGAGGCTGATCCAAAGACCTGTGTCACCACCGTCGTCGTCACCCGAAGCGGCCGTGGCAGGTTCCAGGGACCTCGCCGGGCCGTCAGCAGCCTTGGACGGCTCCGCGGAGGGCTTCTCCTTCGCTGCGGCCTCCGCCTCCGCCAGGTCCGGGAGAGGGTACTCATCGGCCGGGCCTGGGTCGCCGGGCTTCGTCAACGCCGCCCCCGGACGCACTGCGCCGTAGCCGACGTAGTCGTTGCGCTTGGCACCGCTGGTCGGGCCACCAGCCGTGTCAAGCATGACCCGGAGGACCTGGTTGTTCGTCCAGTTCGGGTACTTGGACCAGATCAGGGCGGCGGAGGCTGAGGCGATGGCGGTGGAGGCACTGGTGCCGTACGACTCGCAGAAGCCAGTCTTGCTAGTACAGGCCTGAACCATGTCTTCGCCCGGAGCGGAAAGATCCACCTGAGGCCCGTAGTGAGAGAAATCGGCCTTCTTGAGGTCTCTGCCGATCGCGCCGACGCCCACTACTCCAGGAGTTGACGCCGGATACATGATCTTGTTTCCCTTATCTGCATCGTTTCCGACGGCAGCGAAGATCAAAGATCCCTTTCTCAAGGCGTATTTAACGGCCTCGTCGAGATTTCGCGAACCCGCCTCTGCACCCTGAGAGAGATTGATGATTTTCGCGCCGGAATCAGCAGCATACCGAATCCCCTCTGGCACAGATCTGTTGAAGTCCCTCAACCCTTCCGCCTGGGTATTCAACTTCTCTCCAGGGGTCATTCGAATCGGTAGGATCTTCGCGCCCGGGGCCAGCCCAAAAGCCCCACCTCCCCCATTCCCCTTACCTGTTCCAGCAATCAGTGCAGCCATTCGAGTACCGTGACCGTCCGGATCGGTGTGCTCGTCTCCCGAGGCGTTCAAGGCCAAGTCCTTGCCCTTGAGCACACGACCCTGCAGGTCAGGGACGGAGTCATCGACACCGGTATCGATCACCGCGACCGTGACACCCGTCCCGGTACTCATGGCCCACATCTCTTCGGCTTTCATGGCATCGAGGTGCCACTGCATCGACCTCATAGAATCCGCATAAGCCGGTGTGGCGCTACCTACCAGCAGTCCGATCACCGATACGAGAACGGCACGGATGCGCACTTTTCGCTGACTGCCGATGGGCATGCGTTTCCCTTACCAGGTGTTGGTTAGTCGATAACCGGTGGCACTACGCGCCGGGATCCCTGCTGCCACGTCTCTTCGTCCTCCGTCAGATAGTCAGGCCTCTCGCTGCCCTCGTCCCGACGTGAGTCACCAGCACGCTGCGAGCCCACGGCACCTCGCCCCATCGCACCCGCGCTGCGTGCGCCTTCGCCTGACGCCGCTCCTCGCACAAGGCCCGTGCCTCCAGGCGTGAATGGTCGTGCGCCGGTTTGGCCGGGCTGCTGCGGGCGGCCACCCACCATTCCGCCTGCTTCGCCGGCAAGTCGACGTCCGCCGATGATGCCGCTCTGCCCGCTTCCAACTGCACCGCCCGGCGCGTGCATCATCGGTGCACGACCACCGTGAACGCCTTCGCCGCCGACCACCAGTCCACGCGGCAGGCCGCCCACGGGCCGCCCCGCGGTCTGCGGAGCAGGTCGGCCGCCGACGATACCGTTGGCCGGAGAGGGGCGTCCGACCTGCCCATTACCAGGACCGTTTGGCCCTGGCATGGCCAGAGAAGGCCGCACGGCACTTACCGGCCGGCCTGAGCCGTTAGTCGACGGCAGCGGAACAACACCCTTGTTCAGGATCGGTGGAGCTCCACCGACGACAGGCGGAAGGCCGACGTCGGGCCTTCCCCCGCCAGGCTGCCCTTGAGCCGGAGTCGCTGACGGCAGTGCAGGCGTGTCGGGAAGCGTCGCAACACTGTCGATGCCCATATCCACCGGCGGAACCACCGGCGGCGTCGGCACAGGAGGCCTGACCGCAGCTACGTCTGGACCACCTCGGGACACACTCCCGTCGACACCAGATACCGGGCGCACCACCTCGCCACTCGATGAGGGGCTGCTACCGCCCGACGTGGCTGGACCAATGCCCCTTGTGCCGTCGAAGTTGGTCTCCTCCTTCGGCACGATCGCCACCGGCGGAGGCGGGAACGTGGGCTTCTCCAACCGGTCCATCTCCATCGTGGACTGGTTGTACGCCTCCGACAGAGCCTTCATGCGCTGCGCAGCCTCGTGGCGGGCGGAGTCGTTGGCCGCGATCTGGGCCTCCGCCTTCTTCGCAATGGCTGCGGCGTCCGGGTCGTTCCTCGCCTCCAGCGCCGCTTCGAGGTTCGCCTCCGCGCCCTTGTGGATGGTGCGGGGAATGGTGGTCTTGGCATGGGTGATCGCGTGGGATGCCTGTGTGAGCCACTTGGCCGCGCCCGCGCTGTATTCGCCGAGGCGCAAAGTCTCGTTCGCCAGGTTCGCCGTCCAGGTGCGGAACGCGTCGCTGCCGTCGCCCTTCCACTGCACGATCTGAGGACGGACCTTCAGCTCCTCGGCGATCTTGTGGATCTCCTCAGCCGCCGACTTCAGCCGGTCTGCGGCCCCACGCACCGCAACGCTGTTGGCCTGGTCCAGCCACTTCAGCATCTGTTCGTGGGTCATGCCTTCGAACCCGCTAGCCATCCCGCTCCCCCATCCGGTCCCGTGCCGTACGCGTGATCACTATTCCCATGAGAGTCCGTCTGTGCCCGAAGTGTCGCCACTGGACGACGGAACCTCTGCCGGCTGGTCGCCGCTCTGCTTGGTCACAGGCGCTTCCGCCTTGTCCGGCTTCGGATAGTGCTGCTCCACACCCGTCTTGATCGCAAGCATGCGGTCGCGGATGTCCTGGTCCATGTTGTCGTAGCCCTTGTGCGACGCCAGGACCGCG
Source organism: Streptomyces sp. SID14515 (assembly GCF_010548505.1). Taxonomy (NCBI): domain Bacteria; kingdom Bacillati; phylum Actinomycetota; class Actinomycetes; order Kitasatosporales; family Streptomycetaceae; genus Streptomyces; species Streptomyces sp. SID14515. The sequence continues at coordinate 29,300 of NZ_JAAGMH010000138.1, forward strand.
ATGCTCATGCCCTCGATGGAGTCCGAGAGGAGCTTCGACAAGGTCTCCAGCTCGCCTACGACCTTCTCGTACGAGGCGAACATGCCCTTCGCCTCCGGCCAGGACACGTCGCCGAACTGGCTGTCCTTGATGGAGATCTCGCCCAGCTTCTTCGCGTCCGCCGGTGATGCCTTCAGGTCCACGAGGATCTCGTCGATGCGGTCGCGGAACTTGGTGAAGGACTCCAGCTCGGTGTAAAGCTCTGTGACCGCACTTTGCGCCGCAGCGACGGCGCCCCCAATGAATCCCCCGAAGAGCCCCCCGGAGGAGCCGGCCCCTTCGGAGCCCTCTCCCGTCGCCACAACACCCTCCCCGTTGTCCTGCTGGTACAGCTTCGAGGATCACTGTAGCCAGCATCGGTGACAGCTCGCACCCTTTGATTGCACGTGCAATGCGCATCACACTGCCCCGACGGCGGTAACGAGCCAGTCAGGGCTTGGGCGTTGCCACCGCTGCCTGGGGTCTGATGGGGAGTCGGTTCACCGGGCGGCCCGTTGCGGAACGGACTGCCGAGGCCACCGCGGCGGGGGCCGTGACGACCGGAACCGCCGAGGCCGGTTTCGCGCCGAAGGGGGCCACCACGTCGCGTTCCTCGACCAGTTTGACGATGCGGATGTCGGGGGCGTCCAGCGAGGTCGGGAGGGCGTAGCCGGTGAGGTCGGGGTGGCGGATCAGGCCTCTCGCGGTGCGGAGGTTCTCCGTGAGGGCCGCGCCGATGCCCTGGGTGATGCCCGCCTCGATGCGGATCGCCAGTTGAGCGGGGTTGAGGACCCGGCCCACGTCCTGGGCGACCGCCATCTCGACCACGCGGATCGAGCCGAGCTCGATGTCGACGTCCACCACCGCCCGTACCGCGCAGAACGCGAGGCCGACGAACGCGTCGCCCTGGCCCGACTCGTCCAGTGGTTCCGTGGGGTGCGGGCGGCACTGAGCGGTGGCCCAGAGTTCCTTGCCGTCCAGGGCCTCCGTGACGGTGGTGGAGAGCACGCCGTCGTACGAGGTGATCTTGCCGTCGGCGATCTGGAGCAGCTCCGTGGACATGCCGAACTTGTGGGCCAGCGGCTGGAGGAGCTGGGTGCGGACCATCTTCGCCGCGCGCTCCACCGCCCCGCCCGACACCCAGGTGTGGCGGCCGTGGGTCGCCGGGCCGGCGGGGGGCTGGTCGGTGTCTACCGCCGCTACGTGGACCTCGTCGACGCCCAGGACCTCCTGGACGATCTGGCGGGCGAGGGTCGTGAAGCCCTGGCCGGTTTCGACCGCCGCGCAGATGACGGTGGCCACGCCGTCGTGGACCCGGACCGTGGCCGTGGAGACCTCGTCCGTGCCCTCGGCGCCGAGCATGTGGACCATGCCCAGGCCGTAGCCCACGCCCCGGCGCACCGCCCCCGGCTCACCCGCGCCCTCGGGGCCGCCCGGCAGCAGCCAGTCGTCCTCCGGGGCGTCCTTCGGGAGGGCGGGGAGGGGATGGTCGCGGACCGAGCGGAGCAGTTCGGCCACGGGGGCCGGGCAGGTCACCGTCTGGCCGGTGGGGAGGATGTCGCCGGTGGAGAGGGTGTTGCGCAGGCGGAGCTCGGCGGGGTCGATGCCCAGCTTCGCGGCCAGCTTGTCCATCTGGCCCTCGTACGCCGCGCAGACCTGCATCGCGCCCTCGCCGCGCACATGGCCCGAGGGCGGGTTGTTCGTCCGGACCGCCCAGCCCTCGATGAAGGCGTGCGGAACGACGTACGGGCCGCAGGCGAAGGCCACGGCCGCCGCCAGGGACTCCGCGGAGGCGTCCGCGTACGCGCCGGCGTCCAGGAGGATCTGGGCCTCCACCTTGACCAGCCGGCCCTCCGCGTCCGCGTGGTGGCGGTAGCGCAGGAGGGTGGGGTGGCGGTGGGTGTGGCCGAGGAAGGACTCCTCGCGGCTCGCGGCCAGCTTCACCGGGCAGCCGGTGCGCAGCGCGAGCAGGCCCAGCGGGATCTGGAAGCCCGGGTCCTCGCGGTCGCCGGTCGCGCCCGGCACCCCGGTCACGACGACCTTGACCCGGTCCGGCTCCAGGCCGAAGCAGGCGGCGATCAGGTCGCGGTCGGTGTGCGGGTCGGTGGAGGCGGTGTAGATCTCGACGCCGCCGTCCGGGCGGGGCACGGCGAGACCGGCCTCCGCGCCGATCGGGGCCGGGTCCTGGCGGCCGATGCGGTACAGGCCCTCGACGACGACCTCGCCCGTCGCCTCCGCGTCGCCGTAGCGCAGCGGGATGTGCCGGATCAGGTTGCCGTCGGGGTGCAGGGGCTCGGCCGCGAACGCCTTCTCCGGGTCCGTGACCGGCTCCAGCACCTCGTACTGCACGGCGATGGCGGCGGCGGCCAGCCGTGCTGTGTCCGGGTGGTCCGCGGCGACCGCGGCGATCGGCTCGCCGTGGTGGCGGACCAGGTCGGAGGCGAACACCGGGCGGTCCACCACATGGCGGCCGTAGTTGCTGTCCCCCGGCACGTCCTCGTGCGTGACGACCGCCCGCACCCCGGGCATCTCCTCGGCCGCCGAGGTGTCGATGGACAGGATGCGCGCGTGCGGGTGCGGGGAGCGCAGCACGGCCGCCCACAGCAGTCCCTCGGCCCAGAGGTCGGCGGCGTACGGGAAAGTGCCCTCGGTCTTCGCCCGGGCGTCGGCGGCGGGGAGCGACGCCCCGAGGCCCATCTGGGGCAGCTCCTGGTCCTGGTCCGGGCCGCCTCCGGGTCCGCCGCTCAGCGCGTCGATCCTGGGCAGGCCGGTGCTGGTCGCGTTGGCCGCGGTGGCTGCGTCGCTGCTCACGCCGCCTCCTTGTCGTTCGCCGGGTGCTGCTGGTGCTGCTCGTGTACGGCGGGGCCGCGGGCGTGCCTCACAGCGCCTCTCCCTCGTGCGGGTGGGGCCCGTGCTGTACGCCGCCGGCGCCCGGCTCGGCCTGGTGCGGGATGCGTGCCTCGTCCTGGACCGCCGTGGCCGCCTCGGCGGTCGCCTCGCGGGCCGCGACGACGTCCGCTACCGCGTCGAGCACGCCCCGGTAGCCGGAACAGCGGCAGAGGTTGCCGCAGAGGGCCTGGCGGGTCTCCAGCTCGCTGGGGGCGTGGTTGCCCTCCAGCAGGTCGTGGACGGTCATCGCCATGCCGGGGATGCAGAAGCCGCACTGGACGGCTCCGCAGGCGGACAGGGCGCGCTGGACGTCGGAGGGTTCGCCGTCGACGGCCAGGCCCTCGACCGTACGCACCTCGCTGCCCGCCGCCGTGGCCGCGGGCACCAGGCAGGAGGCGACCAGCCGGCCGTCGACCTGGACGTTGCAGGCGCCGCACTCGCCCTGCGAGCAGCCGTCCTTGGCCCCGGCCAGGCCGAGGCGCTCGCGGAGCACGTAGAGCAGGGACTCGCCGATCCAGGCGTCGCTGACCGGGCGGTCCACGCCGTTCACATGGAGCAGGTAGGACGCGGAGGCGTGCTCGCTCGGTGTGTCGAGGTGAGCGGGCGCGGGGGTGGGCACGGGGGCGGGAACGAGGTCGGCGTTCTGGTCCGGGACTGCTTCCGGAATCGCGTCGGGCGCTGCCTCCGCCGTTGCCTCCGCCGTTGCTTCCGCTTCGGCCTCGGGAGAGAGCTCGGGCGCCGTGTCCTCCGTCGCGGCGGATGCCGGGTCGGGTCGCTCGGCGGTGGGGCCCTCGGTGCCGGTGTCGGCGGGGGTGCCGGTCTGTGCGTCCGCGGCCGCCTGATCCGCCTCTGCCGCGCGGGCTGCTGCCGGATCGTCCGCCGCCGCTTCCGGTTCCGGTTCCGGTTCCGCTTCCGCTTCCGGGGTGTCCTCCGCTACGGGGGCGGGGGCGGGCTCCGGTTCCGGCGTGGCCCAGGGGGCGGGGGCGCCGCCGGGCAGCGTGGCCGGGCGGGCGCTGTCCGCGTACCACTGCGGGGTGTGCGCCGAGGCCAGGAACTCGCCCGATTCGTCCGGGAGATCCCCGTCCGCCACCGGGATCGTCCACTGGCCCGTGTGGCCCGTGTGGCCGGAGAGGTCGGTGTGGCCGGCATGGCCCGTGTGGTCGGCGCCTCCGGCCGCACCAGGCACTTCCGGACCGGGTGCTTCCGGACCAGGTGCTGCCGGACCGGGCGCTTCCGGGGCGCCCTGCTGCGGAGCCGCCGGCGTCTCACCGAAGGCCTCGGTGAAGTTCCACTGGGCCGTGGCGTGCGACGTGTCCTGGTAGGGGCCCTGGTATCCGCCCTGCTGGTTCGGGTCCGGCCAGTGGACCGCGCCGGTCTCCCGGGCGGCGGCCTCGTGTGCGGCGGCGGCCTCCTGGGCGCGCTGCTCGGCCTGCGCCTGCTGGGTCTGCGTCTGGATCACCCAGCTGCCCGTCGCCGCCGGGTCCAGACCGGCGGCCGGGGTCAGCGGAACGATCATCGGCGGGACGTACCCGTGGCCGGGCGCGGCCAGCGGGATGTTCGCCAGGTCCTCCGGCGGCAGGTGGACGAACGCGGTGGCGTCGGCGTCGAAGCCGTCGCCCTGCGGGGTCGGCTCCCAGCCGCCGTAACGCGGGTCCGGGCCCTCGGAGTGCCCCTGTCCCTGCTGCCCGTGCTGGTCGGGGAATTCCTCATTGCTCACGACAGTGCCCTCCCCAGCGCGCGTCGGGCGAGCGCGGCGACGGTGCGCCGCAGGTGCAGTACGGCCGGGGACAGCGGCGGGGCCTCTGTGCCGTCGGCCGGTGGTGCGTGGTCCGGGATGCAGGCCGCGGCGACGTACTCGCCGAAGGCCGCCAGCGCGTCGGGGGCCAGGCCCCGCTCGCCGTCCCAGTCGATCAGCGAGGCGATCCAGCGCTCCGCCTCCAGCGGGCGCAGCGGCATCGGGGCGATCGCGCCGACCGCGCAGCGCACGCCGCGCCGGGCCGGGTCCAGGACGATGGCGACCGAGGCGGTGGCGCGGCCGGGTCCGGTGCGTCCGGTGGCCTTCAGGAACACCTGCGGGGCGTGCAGCAGCGGTACGCGGACGAAGCCGATCAGCTCCGCGGGCTCCAGCAGTTCACGGCCGGCCAGCAGGTGGGAGACGGGGATCTCGCGGCGGGCGCCGCCGGGGCCGGCGATGACGAGCTCGGCCTCCAGCGCGGCCAGCACCGGCAGGGCGTCCCCGGTGGGCGCGGAGGTGACGATGTTGCCGCCGAGGGTGCCGGCGTTACGGATCTGGGGCGGGCCCGCGGCGCGGGCGGAGGCGGCGAGGGCGGGGATGAGGGCGGCGAAGTCGGGGCGGCCCATGCGGGCGTGGGTGAGCCCGGCGCCGAGCAGCGCGTGGCCGTCCTGGTAGTGCCAGCCGCGCAGCTCGCTGATCCGGCCCAGGCCGACCAGCCCCGAGGGGCGCAGAAGCCCCTTGTTGACGGCTGCCATCAGGTCCGTGCCCCCGGCAACCGGAACGGCTGCGGGCATGGCGCCGAGTGCCGCCACGGCCTCGTCCAACGAGGCCGGCAGCGTCACCGACTGCGTCGCCTGCGGTGCGTGCGTGGTCAACCCAGCTGCCCCTTCCCGGTCTCCCGGCTGTCCCGCCTGTTCCGCCGTACGGTACGTGTTCACAGCCCGGACGTGGCAACTCTGGCACATCTTCCGATCGGACCGGCGCGAGGGTCCGCGAAGGGTGGATCCGTCCCTGACCTGCGGGATGTTCCGGTTTCGCACTTCTTCGGCGAGGAGGGTGAATTGCCACTCTTCAGCGAGGCTTGTACGACTTATGCCGTTCGCGCCCTCGCTCCGGCGCGCGTCGGCAGGGGTGTTGCCCCGGACGCGCGTCGGCCGCAGCGGTCCCGGAGGGCTCTCCGAGGACGGCTGCGGCCGACGGGCCGGGGCAGGCGGTCACACCACCGGGGGCACTCCGTCGATCGGGCGGCCGAGAATGCCGGGGCGCCGCTGTCGGGGGTACGGGCCGCCCGGCGGGCGGTAGTCGACGCCGAGGGCGTCGAGCCGGGCGTAGTGGGCGGTCATCCGGGCGTCGAAGGCGGCGAAGTCCCGGTCGGCGGGGGCGGGCAGGGCGGACCAGGCGACCTCGGCGAAGGCGGCGAGGCGCGGGAAGACCTGGTAGTCGACGCGGGCCCGGTTCTGCATGACCTCGGTCCACACGTTGGCCTGGGTGCCCAGGATGTGACGGGCCGCCTCCTCGCTCAAGCCCGGCGGGACGGGCTCGAAGCGGTAGACGTCCTGCAGGCTCCGGACGTACCCGATGGGCATCGGCTCGTCGGGGCCGCCGTCCTGACGGTGGTCCAGATACACCTGCTGCTCGGGGCACATGACCACGTCGTGCCCGGCCTCGGCGGCCGCGATGCCGCCGGCGTAACCGCGCCAGGAGGAGACCGCGGCCCCCTCGGCGAGGCCGCCTTCGAGGATCTCGTCCCAGCCGATGAGGCGGCGGCCGCGTGCGGTGAGCCAGGCGTCGAAGTGCCGGATGAACCAGGACTGGAGCCCGTCCTCGTCCTTCACGCCGAGTTCGGCGATCCGGGCCTGGGCGAGCGGGGATTCCTTCCACTGGTCCTTGGGGCACTCGTCGCCGCCCATGTGGACGAAGGGCGAGGTCTCGGCGGGGAAGAGTTCCAGCACCTCTTCCAGGACGCCCTCGAAGAAGCGCAGGGTGTTGTCAGTGGGGGCGAGTACGTTCGGATTGACGCCCCAGGTGTCCCAGACGGAGAGGGTGGTGGTGTCGATGACGTCGGTGTTGCCCAGCTCGGGGTATGCGCTGATCGCGGCCTGCGAGTGGCCCGGGATGTCGATCTCGGGGACGACCCGGATATGCCGCTCGGCGGCGTAGGCGACGATCTCGCGGATGTCGTCCTGGGTGTAGAAGCCGCCGTAGGGGGTCTCGTCCCAGAGTTCGGAGGCCCGGTGGCCGTATTTGGTGCGCGAGCGCCAGGAGCCGACCTCGGTGAGGCGCGGGTAGCGCTTGATCTCGATGCGCCAGCCCTGGTCGTCGGTGAGGTGGAAGTGGAAGACGTTCAGCTTGTGGGCGGCGATCAGGTCCAGATAGCGCAGGACGTCGTCCTTGGGCAGGAAGTGCCGCGAGACGTCGAGCATCAGACCGCGCCAGCCGAAGCGGGGTTCGTCCTCGACGACGACCGCCGGGACCTGCCAGGTGCGTCCGGGGGCGAGCGGTGCGCGGCGGAAGGCGTCCGGGCCGAGGAGCTGACGGAGGGTCTGCGCGCCCCGGAAGACGCCCGCCGCGCTGCCGCCCGTGAGGCGTACGGCGTCCGCCTCGACGGCCAGGCGGTAGGCCTCGGGGGCGAGCGCGGCGTCGAGGGCCAGCACGATGCCCCGGTCGCCCGCACCCGTGCCCGTGCCCGCACCCGTGTCCGTAACGGCACTCGTGCCGCCGGCCTCCGGCAGGGGCAGTCCGGTGGCCGCGCCGAGCGTGGTGCGCAGCCAGTGGGCGACGCCCTCCGTGCCCGGTGCGGCGCTCAGCGGGGTCTCGCGGTCCAGTGCGTACGGTCCGAAGGGGGCGGGGGTCAGGGTGCGCGGGGCCGGGATCAGACCGAGAGCCGCGGGGTCCGCGGAGTCCGTCGCCGTCCTGTCCTCGGGTGTCATGACATCAGTCCTTAACCGCTCCGCCCAGTCCGGAGACGAGGCGTCGCTGTACGAGTACGAAGAAGACCAGTACGGGGATGGTCATCACCGTCGAGGCTGCCATGATCCCTCCCCAGTCGTTCTCGTCCGGTTTGAAGAAGACCAGCAGCGCCATCGGCAGCGTCGACTGGGAGGTGTCGCTGATGATGAACGACTTCGCGAACAGGAAGTCGTTCCAGGTGGTGATGAAGGAGAAGACGCTGGTCGCCACGAGGCCAGGGAAGACCAGCGGGAAGAGGATCTGCCACAGGAAGCGGGTGCGGCTGGCCCCGTCGATGTAGGCGGCCTCCTCCAGGGCCTCGGGGACGGCCTTGACGAAGCCGCGCAGCATCCAGATGGCGAACGGCAGCGAGAAGGCGAGGTGCGGCAGGATCAGCGAGCCGAGGGTGTTCAGCTGGCCGAAGTCCCGCATCAGGAAGAACAGCGGGATGGTCAGCGCCTCCACCGGCACCATCTGCGCCACCAGGAACATGATCAGCAGCGTGGTGCGGAACTTGAAGCGGAAGCGGGTCACGGCGGTGGCGGCCAGGAAGGCGACCAGCGCGGAGAGGATGACGACCGTGCCCGCCACCAGCAGGCTGTTGAGGAAGTAGCGGCCGAAGTCCTGCTGTTCGAAGACCCGGCGGAACGAGTCGAGCGAGGGGGCGAGCGTCCAGGGGCGGGCGTCGGTGGACTGGATCTCCCCGGCCGGTTTGAACGCGGAGAGCACCATCCAGTAGAGCGGGAAGGCGACCGCGACGGCGATGAGCAGGGCGGCGGCCTCGGCGGCCAGCCTGCCGGGGCGTTTGACGCGCAGGAGCGTGCGTAGGCCGCCTGTCCCCTTGCGTACAGGGCTGTCGCGTACGGAGCTGTCGGTCGTCGCGCTCACAGTTCCTCCCCCTGGCGGCGTACGAGACGCAGATAGACGAGCGTGACGGCGAGCAGGATCACCAGCATCACGACGCCGATCGCCGATCCGAGGCTGTACTGCGAGGACGCGAACGCCTTCTGGTAGGCGTAGACGTTGAGCACCAGGTTCTGGCCGGCGATGCCGCCGCCGTTGGTCATGACGTAGATCTGGGTGAAGACCTTGAAGTCCCAGATGATCGACTGGATGGTGACGACGATCAGGATGGGCTTGAGCATCGGCGCCATGATGGTGCGCCAGATCCGCCACTGGGACGCGCCGTCCAGCGAGGCGGCCTCCAGCACTTCGGTGGGGATGGCCCGGATGCCCGCGTACACGGTGACCATCACGAACGGGAACGAGCACCACAGGACTTCGAGGAGCACGAGCGCGAAGGCGCTGTAGCGGCCGTACGTCCAGGAGAAGTCGCCGAGCCCGAGCACCTTGTTGACCGGTCCGAAGTCTGGGTCGAAGAGGAAGACCCAGACGGTGGAGCCGGTGATCGCGGGGGTGGCCCAGGCGCCGAGCGCGGCCATCATCAGCGCGAGCCGGGGCAGGGCGCGGATGCGGGTGAGCAGGACGGCGAGCGCGCAGCCGACGAACAGGGTGGAGACCACGCAGGCCGCGGCGAACAGCACGGTGGCGAGGAGGACCTGCCAGAACTGGCTGTCGTTGAAGAGGGTGGCGTAGTTGCCGAAGCCCTGGAAGGTGGTGGGTTCGCCGCCGCTGACCTGGGCCTGGGTGTACTCCAGGAACGAGATCAGGCCGAGCTGGTAGATCGGGTAGACCAGCAGTCCGGCGAGCAGGACGAGGGCGGGCAGGAGGTAGAGCCAGGGGGTCCAGCCGGAGTGGCCCCTGGGGGACACGGACCGGCCGCGCCGGGACGGGCGGGCGGCCGGGGCGCCGCCGCCCGTCCCGGCCGCGCCCGCGGGCGGCGCCTTGAGCGGAGAGGTGTGCGTGGTCATCGTCAGCCGGCTTCGGTGAAGGCCGCGTCCATCTTCTTCGCCGCGTCGTCCGAGGCCTCGGCCACGTCCTTACGGCCGGAGACGATCTCCTGGAACATCGTCGGCAGGATCAGCGAGGCGTCGATCTGGCCCCAGGCGGGCGAGGCGGGCACGAACTTGGCGCCCGCGCCGAGGGTCTGGACGAACGGGGCGACGAAGGGCTGCTTCTTCGCGGCGTTGTCCAGGACGTCGGTGTAGGTGGGCAGGAAGCCCATCGCGTCGAACATCTCGGCCTGGGTCTTCTTGCCGGTCAGCGACTTCATCAGGTCGACGGCGAGGGTGCGGTGCGAACTGCTCTTGAGAACGCCGAGGTTGTTGCCGCCGGCGAAGGCGGGGGCGATGGAGTTCGGGGCGACGCCGGGCAGCGGGACGACGGCGTACTTGCCCTTGACCGCGCCCGCCTCGACGGCGGCGTGGCTGAAGTCGCCGCCGATGGCCATGGCGGCCTTGCCGGAGGCGAAGGCGGTCACGGTGGCGTTGCCGCCCATGGAGGCGCACTTGGCGGCCGGACAGTTGTCGTCGCCGAAGAGCGAGGTGTAGGCCTCGATGCCCTTGCGGGACTTCTCGCTGTTGATGCCGGACTTGTACGTGCCGCCGCTCTCGCCCGCGAGTTCGCCGCCGTTGGCCCAGATGAAGGGCATCGCGCCGTAGGTGTACGCGCCGCCGACCGCGAGGCCGTAGAGGTCGGGCTTCGCCTTGTGGATCTTCTTGGCGGTGGAGATCAGTTCGGCCTGGGACTTGGGGGGATCGATGCCGAGGTCCTTGAAGACGTCGGTGCGGTAGTAGAGGGCCCGGACGCCGACGAAGAAGGGCGCGCCGTAGACCTTGTCGCCGACGGTGACGGACTGCTTGGCGATCGGGTCGGTGTCCTTGGCCTCGTCCCAGGCGCCGAACTCCTCGGTCACGTCCGCGAGTCCGCCGTCCTTGACGTATCCGGCGGTGTCGGAGTTGCCGTACTCGATGAGGTCCGGGGCGCTCTTGGGGTCGTTGAACGCGGCCTTGATGCGCTGCGCGCGGGTGTCGACGGGTATGTACTCGACCTCGACCTTCGCGCCCTTGTGGGCCTTCTCGAAGTCGGCGACGGCCGCGTCGACGACCTTCTCCTTGGGCTTGTTGCCGACCTCCTGGAAGAGCCAGACACGGAGCGTGCCGCTCTTCTCGTCACCCTTCGCACTGGTGTCGGAGGTCTGCGGCGCGCAGGCGGTGGCGGTGAGGCCGGCCAGCACAAGCGCCGCAGCCGGGGCGGCAATTCGGGCAGAAAGCTTCATCCGGAACCCCTACCGGTCATGCGTTGCACCATGTGCAACGTGCGTTTCGTTCTGCACAACTGGCAGGAGAGTAGATCCGTGTCCCGACGCCGACAAGTGGTCTCCACCACTCTGTGACCAGCGGATGCAGCCCGTGCAACGCGACCGTCCGGTCACCTTCCGTGAGCGGACATGGGGAAGGCCCCCGGGGCGCGCGGTGACGCGCGCCCCGGGGGCCTGGCAGCGAAGTGAGGGAGCGGACCTACTTCTTGTCCTTGCCGCCGCCCTTGCCCTTGTCCTTGTCGCCGCCGGCGCCCATGGACTCGTAGATCTCCTTGCACATGGGACAGACCGGATACTTCTTGGGGTCGCGCCCCGGTACCCAGACCTTGCCGCACAGCGCGACCACGGGAGTGCCCTCCAGGGCGCTCGCCATGATCTTGTCCTTCTGGACGTAATGGGCGTAGCGCTCGTGGTCGCCGTCGCCCCTCGACACCTGCGGCGTCGGTTCGACGAGGGTCCCCGTACCTGCCCCGCGATCGGGCTCAAGAGTGCTCATAACCGCCAAGGGTACTGAAAGCCGCGGCCTTCAGCGGCCCTCAGTTGAGCGAAGGGTCGTCCGGATACGTGGCGATCATCGCGAGCTCGCTGCGCTGGCGGCGGAGCACCGCACGCCAGAGCCGCTCGGGGCGCGGCGACGAGACGTCGCCGGGTTCCGATTCGACCACGTACCACGCGCCCTCGTTCAGCTCGCCCTCCAGTTGACCGGGGCCCCAGCCCGCGTATCCGGCGAAGATCCGCAGCGACCCGAGGGCGGGGCCGAGCAGCTCCGGCGGAGTCTCCAGGTCGACCAGGCCGATCGCCCCGTGCACCCGGCGCCAGCCGAGCGGGCCCTCGTCGCCGGGGATCACCGCCACGCCGAGCGCGGAGTCGAGCGAGACCGGGCCGCCCTGGAAGACGACGTCCGGCTCACCGGTCAGGCCGGCCCAGGACGCGAGGATGTCACCGACGCCGACCGGGGTCGGGCGGTTGAGGACCACGCCGAGGGAGCCCTCCTCGTCGTGGTCGAGGAGCAGCACCACCGCGCGGTCGAAATTCGGGTCCGTGAGGGCGGGTGCGGCCACGAGCAGTCGCCCTGTGAGCGAGGACACCTCGGTCATGGCAGGAATGATCCCGCATCTTCGCCCTCCGCGGGGGCCGAGTGACCGTGATGCCGCCCTCAGGAGACCGAGCGCAGCTCAGGGCGCACGGAGGCACGGGGAGCGCACTGTTCGGCGGGGGCGCGGTGGGCCATCCGGACGGTAACCCTCCGCAAGATCGGGTGTGCGGAGGGTGTTGTGGCGGATTCATGACGTTCGTACACCCCCCTTCGCCTTACGGAAGGGGGGTAGGAGGCCATTACCCTTTTCGTTGGCCCCCTGCCCGACCACTCCGGAACGCGAGATACATGACCGGCACAGACGATGTCCTGCTTGTCCACGGCGGCACCCCGCTGGAGGGCGAGATCCGCGTCCGAGGCGCCAAGAACCTGGTGCCGAAGGCAATGGTCGCCGCGCTGCTCGGCAGCGGGCCCAGCCGCCTCCGCAACGTTCCCGACATCCGTGACGTACGGGTCGTCCGGGGACTGCTGCAGCTGCACGGCGTCACCGTCCGCCCCGGCGACGAGCCGGGCGAACTGATCCTCGACCCCTCGCACGTCGAGTCCGCGAACGTCGCCGACATCGATGCCCACGCGGGTTCGTCGCGCATCCCGATCCTGTTCTGCGGCCCGCTGCTGCACCGCCTCGGCCACGCCTTCATCCCGGGCCTGGGCGGCTGCGACATCGGCGGCCGGCCGATCGACTTCCACTTCGAGGTGCTGCGCCAGTTCGGCGCGACCATCGAGAAGCGGGCCGACGGCCAGTATCTGGAGGCCCCGCAGCGGCTGCGCGGCACCAAGATCCGGCTGCCGTACCCGTCGGTGGGCTCCACCGAGCAGGTGCTGCTCACCGCGGTGCTCGCCGAAGGCGTCACCGAGCTGTCCAACGCGGCCGTCGAGCCGGAGATCGAGGACCTCATCTGCGTACTGCAGAAGATGGGCGCGATCATCTCCATGGACACCGACCGGACCATCCGGATCACCGGTGTCGACAAGCTCGACGGTTACACCCACCGGGCGATCCCGGACCGCCTGGAGGCGGCCTCCTGGGCGTCGGCGGCGCTGGCGACCGAGGGCAACATCTATGTGCGCGGCGCCCAGCAGCGTTCGATGATGACCTTCCTGAACACCTTCCGCCGGGTCGGCGGGGCCTTCGAGATCGACGACGAGGGCATCCGCTTCTGGCACCCGGGCGGCGCGCTCAACGCCATCGCGCTGGAGACGGACGTGCACCCCGGCTTCCAGACCGACTGGCAGCAGCCGCTGGTCGTGGCGCTGACGCAGGCCGCCGGCCTGTCGATCGTCCACGAGACGGTGTACGAGTCGCGGCTCGGCTTCACCTCCGCGCTCAACCAGATGGGTGCGCACATCCAGCTGTACCGCGAGTGCCTGGGCGGCTCGGACTGCCGCTTCGGCCAGCGCAACTTCCTGCACTCGGCGGTCGTCTCCGGACCGACCAAGCTGCAGGGCGCGGACCTGGTCATCCCGGACCTCCGGGGCGGCTTCTCGTATCTGATCGCGGCGCTGGCGGCGCAGGGCACCTCCCGGGTGCACGGCATCGACCTGATCAACCGCGGTTACGAGAACTTCATGGAGAAGCTGGAGAAGCTCGGCGCGAAGGTGGAGCTGCCGGGCGGTTCGCTCGTCTGACCCGCCCGCCCGCGTGCCGTGGACGGCCCGCACAGTGCTGCCGCACACAGCGCTGCGCACCCCGGCGCCCCGGTCCTCTCACCGAGGGCCGGGGCGCCGTGCTGTTCCGGCGAAGCGGCCCGGGGTGGTGCCGGCGATCCGCTTGAAGTGCCGGGTGAGGTGGGACTGGTCGTGGAAGCCGACCGCGGTGGCCGCCTCCCCCGGGGAGACGCCGTCCAGCAGCAGGCGGCGGGCGAGGTCGACCCGGCGGGCCGTCACGTACTGGTGGGGCGCGATCGCGTAGGCCGCGCTGAAGGCCCGTACGAGATGGGTCGGGTGCGCGTGGACCAGCCGGGCGGCCTCGGCGAGCGTGACGCCCTTCCGCAGCCGCTCGTCCAGCAGCTCGCGCAGGTCCCGGGCGACGCCCGGCCCCGGCCGGGGCCGCTCCGGGCCCTCCAGGGGCCGCAGATGGCCGCGCAGCCGCTCTGCGACGAACGCCAGGCGGCTCTCCGCCTCCAGCGCGTCGCCCGGGTCGGCGAGGGCGGTGTGCAGCCGGCCGACGCGGGTGCGCAGCAGCGGGTCGGCCAGGTCCGGGGTGTCCACGGCGGACCCGATGAGGCTCGCGTCGAGCTGCGTCATGTCCAGATAGAGCACCCGTTTGCGGAAGCCGTCCGGGGTGGCGGGCGAACCGTTGTGCGGAACGTGCGGCGGAAGCAGGCTGACGGTGCCGTCCGGGGTGCCGTGCCGATGACGGTCCAGGTCGTAGCGGACGGCCCCGTCGTCGACGATCAGGAGCGTCCATGCCTCGTGGACGTGCATGGGGTAGGCGTGCTCGGTGAAGCGGGCGTGGAAGACCTCCACGACACCGGCGACGGACGGTCGCCAGGCCGAGATCTCCTGCGGGCGGCTCACGCGGGTCACGCCAAGAACGTACAAGACGCTCCGGCGGGGCGGCGGTCAGTCTCGGAGCATGGGAAACACGCACGAGAACGCAAGCGGCGGCGAGGCCGCTCCCGTCCGCTTCGACACGAAGATCGCGGTACTGCTCCGCGACGACCTGGAGACCTGGCAGCGGCTGAACGTGACCGCCTTCCTGGTGAGCGGCCTGGGAACCGCGGCGCCCGAGGTGATCGGCGAGCCCTACGAGGACGCCGACGCGACCGCGTACCTGCCCATGCTGCGGCAGCCGGTGCTGGTCTTCGAGGGGGCGAAGGAGACGCTGACCGCCGCGCACACGAAGGCGCTCGCCCGGTCCCTGACGGTGGCCGTGTTCACCTCGGACCTGTTCGGTACGGGGAACGACCGGGACAACCGGGCGGCCGTACGGGCGGTGGGGCGCGACGCGCTCGATCTGGTGGGGCTCGCGGTGTACGGGCCGCGCAACGCCGTGGACAAGGTCCTCAAGGGCGCGCGCATGCATCCGTGAGGTCCGGGCCCCGGACCCGCCGACGGGCGCTGTGCGGGGCGCATGTGCCCCTGGCATGCGCGAGGGCGGCCACTCCTGGTCGGGAGTGGCCGCCCTCTGTTGCGCCTTTGAGGGTTACTTGCCCTTGGCGGCTTCCTTGAGCTTCGAGCCCGCGGAGACCTTCACGCTGTAGCCGGCCGGGATGTTGATCGGGTCGCCGGTCTGCGGGTTGCGAGCGGTGCGAGCGGCACGGTGGGTGCGCTCGAAGGTCAGGAAGCCGGGGATGGTGACCTTCTCGTCGCCCTTGGCGACAATCTCACCGACGGTCTCGGCGAGCGCGGCCAGCACGGCGTCGGCGTCCTTGCGAGTCACCTCGGCGCGGTCGGCCAGGGCGGCCACCAGCTCACTGCGGTTCATGTTGTTACTCCCGTGTTCTTCTTGCCTGTGAGGCGTGAGATCGAAGCCGATGCTGCCAGGGCCCTCTGACAGTCCCCGGACCCGGGTCTGATGTCAGACCCTCTCGCCCGATTACGCATCCTGCCCCCACCAGCGGCGGGAAAGCCAATCCGGAACCCTTCGGGGTCAATGAAAAGCGCCACGGTTTGCTCGTGGTGACGCTCCGTCGACTTGGCCGAGCGGTCCGCAGCGGATGCCGGGCCCCGCAGGGCCCACTGCCCGCCCACCCTAAAGGGGCGTTTGGGGCGCCGCGACCCGCGACGCGCCGTACGGCACGGGCGGGTGCGGCCCGGGGTGTCCCGCGGGTACCCCTTGCGGGGCCCCCGAAACGGTGGGGTCAGACGGAGGTGGAGGTGGCCGCTCCGGGGCCCGCGGCGGCCTTCGCGGCGGCCCGGACGGCTCCGGCGACCGCGCCCGCCACCTTGTCGTTGAAGACCGAGGGGATGATGTAGTTCGCGTTGACCTCGTCCTCGGCGACCACATCGGCCAGCGCGCCGGCCGCGGCGAGCATCATCTCCGTGTTGACGGTGCGGGACTGAGCGTCCAGCAGACCGCGGAAGACACCCGGGAAGACCAGCACGTTGTTGATCTGGTTGGGGAAGTCGGAGCGGCCGGTGGCGACGACCGCGGCCGTCTGACGGGCGATCGCGGGGTCGACCTCGGGGTCCGGGTTCGCGAGCGCGAACACGATCGCGCCGTCCGCCATCGCGGCGACGTCGTCGCCGTTCAGGACGTTCGGGGCGGAGACGCCGATGAAGACGTCGGCGCCGACGACGGCCTGCTTGAGGGTGCCGGTGACGCCTTCGGGGTTGGTGTTGTCGGCGATCCAGCGCAGCGGCGAGTCCGGGTCGGCGGCGACCAGGTCCTCGCGCCCGGCGTGCACCACACCGTGGATGTCGGCGACGACGGCGTGCTTGACGCCCGCGGCGATGAGCAGCTTCAGGATGGCCGTACCGGCCGCTCCGGCACCGGACATGACGACCCGTACGTCCCCGATGCCCTTGCCCACCACGCGCAGTGCGTTGGTGAGGGCGGCCAGCACGACGATCGCGGTGCCGTGCTGGTCGTCGTGGAAGACGGGGATGTCGAGGGCCTCGCGCAGCCGGGCCTCGATCTCGAAGCAGCGCGGCGCGGAGATGTCCTCCAGGTTGATGCCCGCGAAGCCGGGGGCGATGGCCTTGACGATCTCGACGATGGCGTCGGTGTCCTGGGTGTCCAGGCAGATCGGCCAGGCGTCGATGCCGGCGAAGCGCTTGAAGAGGGCCGCCTTGCCCTCCATGACGGGCAGCGCGGCCATCGGGCCGATGTTGCCGAGGCCGAGCACCGCGGAGCCGTCCGTCACAACTGCGACGGAGTTGCGCTTGATGGTGAGGCGGCGCGCGTCCTCGGGGTTCTCGGCGATGGCCATGCAGACGCGGGCGACGCCGGGGGTGTAGATCATCGACAGGTCGTCACGGTTGCGGATGGGGTGCTTGGACGCCATCTCGATCTTGCCGCCGAGGTGCATGAGGAACGTACGGTCGGAGACCTTGCCCAGCACGACGCCCTCGATGTCGCGCAGACCTTCGACGATCTCGTCCGCGTGCGAGGTGGAAGTGGCGGCGATGGTGACGTCGATCCGCAGCTTCTCGTGGCCGGAAGCGGTCACGTCGAGGCCGGTGACCGAGCCGCCGGAGGACTCCACGGCCGTGGTGAGCTGGGAGACCGCGGTGCCGCTCGCGGGCACCTCCAGCCTGACCGTCATCGAGTACGAGACGCTGGGCGCCGTTGCCATGGCCGAGTCCTTCGCTTTCCTTAGCTTCATTGCCGCGCATCCGGAACACTCGTTCCGGACACGCTTCCCGATCGTCGCACCTACCGACTGGTAGCCGGTAATGACTGCATCTTTCGGAAAGTAGTTTCCACCATACGAGAAACCACCCGTTCGGCGGAACCCCCCAACGGACCGGAAAGCGGCGGGCGGGACCCCTGCAACGAGAACAGACCCGCGCCACCAGAAGGTGACGCGGGTCTGTCTTTTACGTCTAGGTGGCACCGGCCCGCCATGCTCGCCTCGCGGCAAGTGGTCGCTCGAAGCGACGAAGGTTGGGCCCGGGGGCTTGGATCGAGCCGGTGCCAGTACCAAGGTAACAAACACCCCGGAAAAGTGATTCCCGTGCGCCGGGTTGACTCGCGAAACCCTCCCCGACCGGCCCCGTGTCAGTCCCTCAGCAGGTCCGGCACCCCGTCCTCGTCCGGCAGGTCCCGCTCCCCCGAGACCACCGTGAGCTGCTGCGTCGCACGGGTCAGCGCCACGTACAGCACCCGCAGACCGGCCGGGGACTCGTCCGCGATCTCCGCGGGCGAGACGACCACCGTGGCGTCGTACTCCAGCCCCTTGGCCTCCAGGCTGCCGAGCGCCACCACCCGCTCCCCCAGCTCCGCGAGCCACTCGCGGGCCTGGGCGCGGCGGTTCATCGCGACGACCACGCCCACCGTGCCGTCCACCTCCGCGAGCAGCCGGGCGGCCTCCTCGCGGACCGTGACGGCCAGGTCTCCGTCGCGTACCGGCTCGAAGCGGGGCACCACCCCGGTCGAGCGGACCGCCGCCGGGGACTCCATGCCGGGCATCGCCAGCGCCAGCACCTTCGCGGCCAGCTCCGCGATCTCCGCCGGGTTGCGGTAGTTGACGGTGAGGGTGAAGCGGCGGCGCGGCCGGGAGCCGAGCGCCTCGTCCCGGGCGGCGGCCGCCTCGTCCGGGTCGGACCAGGAGGACTGGGCCGGGTCGCCGACGACCGTCCAGGTGGCGTGCCGGCCCCGGCGGCCGACCATGCGCCACTGCATCGGGGTGAGGTCCTGCGCCTCGTCGACGATGACGTGGGCGTACTCGGTGCGCTCCGCCGCGAGCCGCTCGGCCCGCTCCCACTGGGTCTCCTCGCGCTGCGGCATCAGCTCCTCCAGCCCCGTGAGCTGGTCCAGCGGGTCCGCCTCGCGCTTGCGCCGGGGCTTGTTCGGGGTGCCCAGCAGCGCCTGGAGCTCGTCCAGGAGCGCCACGTCGTGGACGGAGAGCGGACCGCTGCCGTCCGCGTCCAGCCGCTTCAGCGACCGGGCCAGGCGGCGCACCTCGCCCTGGTTGAGGATGCGCCGGGACCAGCGGGCGAGACGCCGTTCGTCGGCCATCGCGGCCAGCACCCGGCGCGGCGTCAGCTCGGGCCACCAGGCGTCGAGGAACTCCAGGAACGGGGTCTCGGTGGAGACGTCCTCGTCGAACGAGGAGCGCAGCTCCGCGACCAGTTGCGGGTCGGTGTACCGGCCGCGTCCGGAGGACTTGCTCCACAGGGCGTCCAGCAGCAGCTTGCGGGCGCGCGGGCGCAGCAGGTTGACCGGGGCGGTGCCGCCCAGGGCGTTGTGCCGGATGCGCTGGAGCTCGTCGGCCTCCAGCTCGACCCGGGCCCCGAAGGCGACGACGCGCAGCCGGCTGGGAGGCGTCGTCGCACCCCGCTGTTCGGGCTCCTCGTCGAAGGCGAGCTGGCCCGCGTCCTCGCGCGGCGCGGCGGGCCTGCCCTGCTCCAGCGCGCCCCGGGCGGCCTTGCGCAGCACGTGGAGCATCCGGGAGGAGCCCTTGATCCGGGCCACGGCCGGTTCGTCGTAGGCGGTGGCGCCTTCGAGGCCCGCCGCGTCGTCGGAGAGCGAGCCGATCGCGCGGATGGCGACCTGGCCCTCCTCGCCGAGGGAGGGCAGCACCCCTTCGGTGTACACGACCAGGAGCGGGGTGGGCGAGACGATCAGGATGCCGCCCGCGTACCGCCGCCGGTCCTGGTAGAGCAGATACGCCGCCCGGTGCAGGGCGACGGCTGTCTTGCCGGTGCCGGGGCCGCCGGTGACCTCGGTGACGGAGGCGGCGGGGGCCCGGATGACCAGGTCCTGTTCGGCCTGGATGGAGGAGACGATGTCCCGCATGGTGTGGCTGCGGGCCTGGCCGAGCGCCGCCATCAGCGCGCCGTCCCCGATCACCGGCAGCTTCTCGCCGTCCAGGTACGCCGTCAGCTCCGGGCGCATCAGGTCGTCCTCGACCCCGAGGACCTTGCGGCCCTTGGAGCGGATGACCCGGCGGCGTACGACGCGACCGGGCTCCTTCGGGGTGGAGCGGTAGAACGGGGCGGCGGCCGGAGCCCGCCAGTCGATCACCAGCGGTGCGTAGTCGGAGTCCAGGACCCCGATGCGGCCGATGTGGAGCGTTTCCGCGATGTCGGCGGTGGCGTCCTCCCGGACGGTGTCGTCGGCGGGTTCGACGGAGGTGTACGCGCCGTCCGGGCCGCGTTCCCCGTCCTTGCCGAGCAGCAGATCGATCCTGCCGAACAGGAAGTCCTCGAACTCGCTGTTCAGCCGGTTGAGGTGGATCCCCGCCCGGAACACCTGGGCGTCCCGCTCCGCGAGCGCGCCGGGCGTACCGACCTGGCCGCGCTTCACGGCGTCGTTCATAAGGAATTCCGCCTCGTGGATCTTCTCTTCGAGGCGGTGATAAACACGGTCGAGATGCTCCTGCTCGACACCGATTTCCCGGTCCCGCAGCGATTCGACAGCGGCATCCTGCGCGGCCACCGAGGCCCCCTTCTTAACAGCACTGGGCAGCCGTCAACCCTATGCGAAGGGGGGCCTGAGCGCACCTGTCGCCCGCATCCCGATCGCGCGTCGTACCGGGCGGGGCGCGAGGAGGCGCGGTGCGCGCGGTTCAGGCCCCGATCTCCACCAGCCGTTCCCCGTCGAAGGTCCGCACCTCGAAGCGGTCGATGTCCTTCCGGTCCATCGCCGCCCCGCCGTGCACATACAGCGGGGCCTTCGCCGTCGGGTTCGTGGCGCCCTCGATGCCGTAGCCCCACTGCGGGACGGACCAGGAGGTGACGACCTCCTCCTCGCCGTTCTTGGAGATGGCGATCAGATTGCACTTCTGCGGTCCCTTGACGTTCTTCAGCTCCAGGACCGTGTGGGTGCCCCAGGCCTTCTCCTCCATGCCGACGGTCGCGCCGACCTGTGTGGTGGGGTCGGTCGCGGAGACCTTCTCCGTCATGTGCTGGAAGAAGGCGTCCTCGGCCGGGCTGGTGGGGTGCGGATCGCTCGCGGCCACCGAACCGCCGCCGCGGTCGTCGCCCGCCGTGACCGCGAAGGCGGCGACCGGTCCGCCGATGATCAGGGCGGCGGCCGCGGCGACCAGATAGCGGCTGCGCCGGGTACGGCGGTGCCGCTTGCGCGCGACCTCGTCCATCAGCCCGCCGAGCACCCGGGGCGCGGGCCGCTCGGGAACATGCGGTACGGGGCGGGCCCCGGGCACGGCGGCGGGCGCCTCGGAGAGCATCGCGAGCATGGGCTCCATCGCGGCGAACTCGTCGAGATGCGCGGCGCACCGGGCACAGCCCGCGAGATGCGCCTCGAAGGCGCTCGCCTGCGCGTCGTCGAGGATGCCGAGGACGTACGCGGCGGCCGCGTCGTGCTCGGTCCCCTCGGGTTCCACGCCGAACGGCCCGCCGGGGCCGGAGAGGTGCGCGGGCCCTGAGGGGTGTGCAGGACCCGCGGTATACGGGGGACTTGAGGGACCGGACGGCGTGCGGTGGCCGGGAGGCCGGGGCCCGAACGGCTGCCACTGCTGGTCGCTCATGCCGTGATCCCCCTCTCTTCGAGTGCGAGCTTCATCGAACGCAGTGCGTAGAACACCCGGGACCGCACGGTCCCGCTGGGAACGCCGAGCACTTCGGCGGCCTCGTTGACCGTACGTCCCTTGAAGTAGGTCTCGACCAATGCTTCCCGGTGCGCGGGGGTCAAATCTTCGAGCGCGTCCGAGAGCGTCATCAGCCACAGCGCCTTGTCGATCTCGTCCTCCGCGGGAATGACCTCCAGCGGCGACGGATCGACCTCGCGCGGCCGGGCCTGCCGGCTGCGGTGGTTGTCGATGACGATGCGCCGGGCGACCGTCACCAGCCAGGGTCGGACGGAGCCGGTGGCCCGGTTGAGCCGGCCGGCGTTCTTCCAGGCACGGATGAGCGTCTCCTGCACCACGTCCTCGGCCCGCTGGCGGTCGCCCGCCACGAGTCGGAGCACGTACGCGAGCAGCGGCCCGGCGTGTTCGCGGTACAGCGCCCGCATCAGTTCCTCGTCCGGTATCCCGGAGGGGGACGTGGGCGGCTCACTGCGATGTCGTGCCCTGTGCGGACGGTCATCGGCCACGGCCGCATCCTTGCGCACCCGAACCTCCCGGTCGAGACCTCTGAAACGAGCTCTTCGACCATCGATACGGGGGCGGGGGCCGGTTCATTCAACGCCGGGCGGAATTTCTTTCTCCGGACCGCGCTCCTCGGGCGTCGCCAGGGTTCTGCGCCGGTGCCGGGCGACCCGTTCGCGGTTGCCGCAGACCTCTCCGGAGCACCAACGCCGCCGCCCGCCGCGCGAGGTGTCCAGGTAGAGCCGGTGGCAGGCCTCGCCCTGGCAGCGGCGCAGGGCCGCCCGCGCGACCGGGTCGGTGAGCAGGTCCACCGCGTCCCGGGCGACGACGGCGAGGAGCCCCGCGCAGTCGGGCGCGGAGCTCAGGGCCCGCACCAGGTCGCCGTCCGCGCCGCGCACCGCGCACGGCCCCGGAGGCGCCCCGGACGCAAAGGAGTTGAGCTGGTCCAGTGCGCCGTCGGCCTCGGGCCCGCCGAGCTGAGCCACCATCAGACGGCTGACGGTTGAGCGCAGTTCGTGGAAGCGGGTCACCCAGGTGTCGTCCAGGGCCGTCAGCACGGTGCCGGGCGGGACGAGCCGGGCGTCGGTCAGCCACCGGGCCAGGTGCGCGGGTCCGTCGAGCTGTTCGCAGGTTCCGGGCACCCCGCCCGCACGCTCCGTGGCCACCAGATCGAGGCAGATCCGGCCCGCGTCGAACCGCCATGTCCGCGTACCTCTGCCCGCTGCCATGATCACGCTCACCGCCCTGGGTCACCCGGTGGAACGACCGTCCCCAGAGTGCTCCTGTCGAGGCCCGGCCGGAACCCCCGCCGCCGCCCCCGTACCGTGGACGGCCATGGGTTACGAGGGGGAGGTACGTATGGACCCGTACGACGGGAGCACCGTGATCGGCTCCGCGGGGTTGCGGCTGCGCCGGTGGCGCGAGGAGGATCTGCCCGCGCTGCTGCGGGCGTACGAGGATCCGGCGATGCGGCGATGGCTGGACACCCAGGTCACCGGGCCGGACGGGGCGACCGACTGGCTGGAGGCGCAGCGTGCGGGGTGGGCGTCGGGCACCCGCTTCGCCTTCGCCGTGACGGAGGGCGGGCGGGCCGGTGAGCCGCTCGGCAACATCGTGCTGAAGCGGCCGGATCCGGTGAGCGGCCTTGCGGAGGTGGGCTATTGGACGACGGCCTCGGCGCGCGGCCGGGGCGTGGCGTCACGGGCGCTGACGGCGCTCACCGACTGGGCGTTCACGCACTTCGGCGAACAGGGCCCGACCCGGCTGGAGTTGCTGCACCAGGTGGACAACGAGGCCTCGTGCCGGGTCGCGGAGAAATGCGGATACCCGTTGGCACGCGTGATCCCGGCGCTGCCGCCCGACTATCCGCTGGACGGCCATGTGCATACGCGTGAGGCCCCGGCGGCGGCGACGCTCAGCCGGCCGGCGGATCGTCGTGCAGAAGCCGCTGGAACAGATGGTGGTCGCGCCACCCTCCGTTGATGTGCAGATAGCCGGGCGCCGTGCCGATCCGCTCGAACCCGGCCTTGGCGAGCACCCGTTGGGACGCGGCGTTCTCGGTGACGGTCGCCGCCTCGACGCGGTGCAGGCCCAGCCGGTCGCGGGCCTCGTCGCAGACCGCGCGGACGGCGGCGGTGGCCAGCCCGCGGCCGGTGTGGCCCTCGTCGACCCAGTAGCCGAGGCGGCCGTTGCGGAAGGGGCCCTTCTCGACGCCGGAAAGCGTGAAGGCGCCGATCACCAGGTCGTCCGCGTCCGCCAGCACCCAGGGCCGGCACCGCCCGGCGTCCCGGTCGGCCAGCAGCGCGGTGAGCCGGGCGGCCTGCCCCTCGACGGTGTAGAAGGTCTCGGGGCGTACCGGCTCCCAGCGGCGCATGTACGCGCGGTTGCGGGTGAGGGCGGCGGCGAAGGAGGGCGCGTCGGCGAGTGCGGCGGGCCGGAAGGTCACGTCGGGGGCGAGCGGGTGAAGGTGATCGTTCATCCGGCCACGCTAACCGGGGCCGGGCGGGACGTCCGTACGCCCCTTCCCGTACGCCCCCTCAGCGCCCGTACTTCGTATCCGCCGACGGGTCCAGCGCCAGCCGGTAGCCGCGTTTGACGACCGTCTGGATCAGCCGGGGCACGCCCAGCGCCGTGCGCAGCCGGGCCATCGCGGTCTCCACCGCGTGCTCGTCGCTGCCGCTGCCGGGCAGCGCCCGCAGCAGGTCGGCGCGGGCCACCACCCAGCCGGGGCGGCGGGCCAGCGCGTGCAGGAGGGCCATGCCGGCGGGCGGCACCGCGCGCAGCTCGTCGTCGACGAGGACGGCGTGGCCCCGGATCTCGACGCGGTGGCCGGCGACGGGCAGGATGCGGGCGGCCGCCGGGAGGTGGGCGCACATCAGCTGGACGAGGGGGCCGAGCCGGAAGCGTTCCGGCTGGAGGGTGGTGACGCCCCGGGCCTGGAGCGGAAGGGCGGTGACCGGTCCGACGCAGGCGACCAGTACGTCGTCGCGCAGCGCGCCGAGGACCTCGGGAAGCAGTCCGCGGGTCTCGGCGCGGCCGAGGAACGAGGCGGCGGCGGGGGCGCTGGTGAAGGTGATCGCGTCCAGGCCCCGGGCGGCCGTGACGTCGAGCATCCGGTCGAGCGGGGCGAGGTCCTGCGGCGGCATCCAGCGGTAGACGGGTACGACGACGACATCGGCGCCCGCGGCCGTCAGCGACTCGACGAAGCCGGGCAGCGGTTCGCCGTGCAGCTGGAGGGCGACCCGGCGGCCGGCGACGCCTTCGGCGAGCAGCCGGTCGAGGACCTCGGCCATCGATTCGGACCCGGGCGACCAGGTCTCGGTCAGCCCGGCGGCCCGGATGGCGCCCTTGACCTTGGGGCCCCGGGCGAGGAGTTCGACCCGGCCCAGCGTCTTCAGCAGGGCGTCGCCGATGCCCCAGCCGTCGGCCGCCTCGATCCAGCCGCGGAAGCCGATCGCGGTGGTGGCGACCGCGATGTCGGGGGCGTGGCCGATGAGTTCCTTCGTGGCGGCGAGGAGTTCGCTGTCGTCGGCGAGCTGCACGATCCGCAGGGCGGGGGCGTGCAGGACGGCGGCCCCGCGGCGTTTGAGGAGGGTGCCGAGCTCCTCGGCGCGACGGGCGGCGGTCACCCCGACGGTGAAGCCCGCGAGGGGGCCGTGCGTTGTGTCGTCGTCCTGCATGGCGTGTCCCCGGCTCCCGTGTTCCCGCTGGTACGCGATGTGCGGAGGCCCGAGACTGCCAACGGTGCGTGACAGGCTCGGTTCCCCCGTATTTCCCGGCCGTTACGTCGCACGACGCCGGAGGGTCGTTCCACGGGGTCTCCTCACACCTCCGCGTAACCGAGCTGGGCCCGTGCGGTCACGGGTGCGGGGCGGCGAAGGTATACCGCCCAGGTGAGGGTGAAACACACGCCGTAGAAGGCGAGGAAGGACCAGAAGGCCGCGGTTCCGGTGCCGGAGGTCTGGAAGGACTGGCGGAAGGCGAGGTTGATGGCCAGCCCGCCGAGCGCGCCGACGGCCCCGATCAGGCCCATGGCCGCGCCGGAGAGCCGCCGTCCGTGGGCGGCGGCCGCCTCGCCGTCGAGGCCCCGGGCCAGCGCCTTGGCGTGGAAGATGCCGGGGATCATCTTGTACGTCGATCCGTTGCCGAGGCCCGTCAGGACGAACAGGGCGGTGAAACCGGTGAGGAAGACCGGCAGCGAGGCGTTGCCCGAGGCCTGGATGACGACGCCGGTGGCGGCGGCCATCGCGGCGAAGGTGGCCAGGGTGATCCGCGCGCCGCCGTACCGGTCGGCGAGTCGACCCCCGACGGGCCGGACCAGCGAGCCGAGCAGCGGGCCGATGAAGGTGAGCGAGGCGGCCTGGAGCGGGGTCCGGCCGAACTGGGTCTGGAGCACCAGGCCGAAGGCGAAGCTGTAGCCGATGAACGAGCCGAAGGTGCCGATGTAGAGGACCGACATGATCCAGGTGTGCGGGTCGCGGACGGCCTCCAGCGCGGCCCCGGTGTCGTTCTTCACGGGCCGCAGGTTGTCCATGTACAGGGCGGCGCAGACGCCGGCCAGGACGATCAGCGGGAGGTACACGCCGAGGACGATCCGGGGGTGCGAGGCGCCCAGGGCGCCGATGACGAGCAGGCCGACGAGCTGGACGACGGGGACGCCGATGTTGCCGCCGCCCGCGTTGAGGCCGAGCGCCCAGCCCTTCCTGCGCAGCGGGAAGAAGGCGTTGATGTTGGTCATCGAGGAGGCGAAGTTGCCGCCGCCGATCCCGGTGAGCGCCGCGACCGCGACGAAGGTGGCGTATGGCGTGCCCGGTTCCATCACCCAGAACGCGGCCAGCGTCGGGACGAGCAGGCTCACCGCACTGAAGATCGTCCAGTTGCGGCCGCCGAACCGGGCGACGGCGAAGGTGTACGGCACCCGCACCAGCGCGCCGACGAGGGTGGCGGTCGAGATGAGGAAGAACTTCCCGGCCGGGTCGATGCCGTACTCCGGTCCCATGAACAGGACCATCACCGACCACAGGGTCCAGACGGAGAATCCGATGTGCTCGGAGAGCACGGAGAACCACAGGTTGCGGCGGGCGACGCGTTCGCCCTTCTCCCGCCAGAACGTCTCGTCCTCCGGCTCCCAGGTCTCGATCCAGCGGCCTGCCATCACGCGCCTCCACAGGGGGTCGGGGTGGTGTCCCCGTCGCTTCGGGGTGTTGCCCCGACGCTAGGGAGCCCGCGTTTCGGCGTGGTGCCGCGAGGTGACCGGTGCGCAACCTTGCTCTCACCGGGCCGTTCCCGGCCCGGTGAGATGAACCGCTACGGCTGCCCGTCCGGCCAGAGCTTCGGCCGGCGGCGGGCGGCGACGTCCTCGGCCCAGCCGAAGGCGAGGACGCAGAGCGCGATGAGGGCCCAGGTGATCAGCAGGACGGGCACCCAGCTCTCCAGCAGCCAGGGCACGTTCTCGCTGAGCGCGTCGACCGACCAGAGCCGGTCGTAGAGGGTGGCGGCGGTCAGGATGCAGACGTTGTGCCAGAGGTAGACGGTCACGGCCCGCGAGTTGAGCAGGGTGATGGGCCGGTCGAAGGCCCGCAGCCGCCCGGGCCACTCGGTCCAGGACGGGCTGTAGTGCAGCAGGAGCAGCACACAGCCGAAGGACCACAGGGCCTGGGCCAGCGGGATGGAGTCCAGGTCGAAGCCGCTGCGGAACCCTTCGTGGCTCGCCCACCACAGCCCCGCGCCCGCGAAGAGCGGGGCGATCGACGGTACGAGGTAGGAGGGCAGCCGTTTCAGTACGCCCTCCTGGTGGGCCATGCCGAGGACCCAGCAGGCGCCGAAGGTGGAGAAGTCGGTGATCGCGGAGTCGAGCCGGTCGGTGGTGGAGAACAGCTCCAGGCGCATCACGACGGCGAGCGCGAGCGGCGCCAGCAGCGTGGGCCAGGGCAGCTTGCGCAGGCCGCGCAGGATCAGCGGCGAGAACAGCACGAACCAGAGGTAGGCCCGGATGTACCAGAGCGGTCCGGCCAGCTCCTCGGGCCAGCTCTCGCCGAGGAAGCCGTCGATGCCCGCCACGTCGTAGGCGTACGGCGGATCGCTGAGCGGCAGCACCCAGTACAGGAGGTGCTGCCACCACCAGCCGGGGTGGCCCTCGGCGTCCGGGCCCCAGCCCTGGGCGAGCATGCCGGTGACGCCGATCGCGCCGAGCAGCCACAGCGGGGGCAGCAGGCGGCGGACGCGGCCGCGGATGACCTGGACGGCGGGCCGCTTCAACGAGCGGGCCATCAGCGTCCCGGCCAGCGCGAACATCACGCCCATGGAGGGGAAGACGATGGGCAGCCAGGCCCAGCCGGTCAGGTGGTAGAGGACGACCCGGAAGAGGGCGAGGGCCCGCAGCAGGTCGAAGTACCGGTCGCGGCCGGGCTTGACGGACTTCACGGGTTCGGCGGTCTGCACGGGGGCGGCCGGCGGCACCGTGGGGTCCGGGGCGGCGGACCGGGGAAAGGGCGGGGCGGTCATACGTAGGGCCTCCGGTCCGTGCTGTCGCCGCTGACGGGCCCGGCGTCCGGGGCGGGCCCGGGGCGCTGGGCGGACGAGCCGCCGGGCGCCTCCACCGCGCCGGTGCGGCGGAGCTTCTGCCAGCGCAGCCGGCCGCCGGTGAGCGCGGTGATCCAGGACTGGAGCAGCACGACGTACATGAGCTGGCGGTAGAGGATCTGCTGGAGCGGCAGCGAGATCAGGTGTGTCATCCGCTCCTTGTCCAGCCGGAACGCGTACGCGGCGCAGACCGCCTGGACCACCAGGACGCCGAACCAGGCGGCGACGGTCCTGCCGGTCGGGCCGAAGACCAGCCCGTACAGCAGGAACACGTCGATCAGCGGCGCGAGCAGCGGGGCGACGACCATGAAGAGGGAGACGAACGGCAGCCCGACCCGCCCGAACCGGCCCGAGGGCCCGCGTTCGATCACCGCGCGGCGGTGCTTCCAGATCGCCTGCATGGTGCCGTACGACCACCGGTAGCGCTGTGACCAGAGCTGCTGCACGGACTCCGGCGCCTCGGTCCAGGCGCGGGCGTTCTCCGCGTACACGACGCGCCAGCCGTCCCGGTGCAGGGCCATGGTGACGTCGGTGTCCTCGGCGAGGGTGTCCTCGCTCATCCCGCCGACCCGCTCCAGGGCCTCGCGGCGGAACGCCCCGACGGCGCCGGGGATGGTGGGCATGCAGCCGAGCACGTCGTACATCCGGCGGTCCAGGTTGAAGCCCATCACGTACTCGATGTGCTGCCAGGCGCCGATGAGCGAGTCGCGGTTGCCGACCTTGGCGTTGCCCGCGACGGCTCCGACCCGGGGGTCGCCGAAGGGCTGGACCAGCTCGCGGACGGTGGCCGGTTCGAAGACGGTGTCGCCGTCCATCATCACGACGATGTCGTAACGGGCGTGCCGGATGCCGTTGTTGAGGGCGGCGGGCTTGCCCGCGTTCTGCTGGCGCACGACCCGTACGCGGGGCAGCCGCATCGCCTCGACGAGGTCGGCGGTGCCGTCGGTGGAGCCGTCGTCGATGACGATGATCTCGATCGGGTGCTCGCTCGCGACCAGCGAGCGCACGGTGGCCTCGATGCACTCCCGTTCGTTGTACGCGGGGACGAGGACGGAGACCGGGCGGGTGACGGGCGCGCCCCAGCTGAAGTTCCTGCGGCGGACCTTGCGGGCGTGCAGGAAAGAGAGCAGCAGCATCAGCCCGAAGCGGGCCAGCACCAGGACGCCGATCACGGCGAGCCCGACGACCAGGACGCCGGTGATCCGCTCGGACACGGCGACGGCGGAGACGAACGCCTTGCCCTTCCACAGCGCGAACCCGGTGACCGGGGTGTGGGCGCTGGGGGCGTCCAGGGCGGTGGTGAGCCGGGTGAAGGTGTAGCCCTGCTTCTTGAGGTCCGGCAGCAGGGTGTCGAGCGCGGCCACGGTCTGCGAGCGGTCGCCGCCGGAGTCGTGCATCAGGATGACGGCGCCCTTGCCGTCCTTCGGCGTGGCCCGCTCGACGATGGCGCGGACGCCGGGGCGCTTCCAGTCCTCGCTGTCGGTGTCGTTGACGACGGTGAGGTAGCCGCGGCTGCCGATGTACTCCGTGACCGGCCAGGACTTGTCGTCCATGGCGTACGAGAACGAGGAGTACGGCGGCCGGAAGATCGAGGTGCGGATGCCGGCCGCGCCCGCCAGCGCCAGCTGGTTCTGCGACAGCTCCCAGTCGATGCGCTCGGTGGACTGGTAGGAGAGGTCGGGGTGGTTGAAGGTGTGCAGACCGATCTCGTGGCCCTCGGCGACCATCCGCTCGACCAGCTCGGGGTGGCGGACGGCCATGTTGCCGGTGACGAAGAAGACGCCGTGGGCGTCGTACTCCTTCAGCTTGTCGAGCACCTTCGGCGTCCACACCGGGTCGGGCCCGTCGTCGAAGGTCAGGACGATCCGGTGGTCGGGTATGCGCAGGGTCTCGGCGTCACCGGAGCGGGCGTCGATGACGGGTCCGCCGGAGCGGACGTCCTTCGGCACCCGGGTGTGGGAGTCGGCGTCGCGGACGCGGTGGTCGGCGAGGATCTCGCTGTGCACGTATCCGCGCAGCATCAGCATCGCGAGCAGGGCGACGAGGAACGTCGTCGGCAGGAGGTAGCGCATGGGGAGCCTGAGCCGGCTCCGGCCGCGTGGCGCCTTCCTCTTCCTGCTGACCTTGCCGTTCCTGCCCCGCGTGGCGGGGGAGTTCATTTACGGGGCGCTCTCTTCTTGCACCGGTGGTTCGGGGGTCTCGGCGGGCGGCGTCGTCGGAACGGGCGGCTCCGTCCCGGGCGGCGGCTGCGTCGGGTCGACCGGCGGTTTGGCGGTCGAGGTGGCGGGGGCCGGTTTCGTGGCCCCGCCCGCGCCGCCTCCCCCGGTGGTACGGGACGGGTCCGCCGAGGTGGACGCGGAGGGGCGGTTCGCCGATCCGGCGGGCACGAGCACGGAGGTGGCCGACGGGGTCGCGCCGTCGGGGGCGCCGGACGCACCGGGCGTCGCGGAGCCGGAGGCCTCGGGCCCCGGCTCCGTGGTGTCGCCGGACGGGGCGTCGGCGGCGTCGGCGGGCGCGGGGGCCTCCTCGACCTGCTCCGCCCGCGCCTCCTCCTTGGGCTCGGACAGGGGCAGCCAGGGGGCGCTGGAGTTTCCGCCGAGGACGGCGAGGACCAGCGTCACGGCGTAGGCGGCGCAGACCGTGGCCAGGACCCAGCCGAGACGTCGGAAGGTCTTGCTGCGGCGGCCGCTCTCGTCGACGAAGACGGGGCCGTCGGAGCCGTCCGGCGGAGTGGGTTCGCCGGGCAGTTCGGCGAGTTGACGGCCCAGTCCGTCGAGCTGGATCGTCGCGTCGTTGGGCTCATGCGTATGCCCGGTTCTCTTGCCTTCGCGCCAATTGTCCACAGGTGCGGCCCATCCCCCACTCAAAGAATCGGGCACACCGAATTTGACTGGTTCTTTACTGTCGGACTGGGTCCCCACCCGTCCGAGAACCTGGCGTACATGCACCCGGACGATGAATGTAGCGCACGGCATTGACGCCCAAGTGCCCCTGAACGGAGTTGATCAGGAACGGTTGCGCATCGGTGACGGATCGCCCCGAAGCGACCAGTGGCCGGACAGCGGGACCGGTCGGCCATCGGCAAGTGCCAACTGGTCAGTAGGGTTCCGCGGCGCGTTGTCGCCGGGGTGGTTGAGCCCCTTGTGCCAGACCAGCGCCACCGGCGAAAGCGGAACCGGATCGACGAGCGGGCGCAGCACCGTGCCCGGCAGCGGCGGAAAACCGACAACAGCGAGCACAGGGTGACCCGCTTTCGACATGACCCCATGAAATTCGGCCACCCCGACGGCGAGCGGAACAGGCGGGGCCGGCTCGATGTCCCACGCGGCGAACAACTGCGCGGCGTCGAGCCGGCCGGCCCACAGCCGGTACGGGACTCAGACCCGTTCGCGGATCCACGCGGCCAACTCGCGTACGAGTTCGGCGGATGCGCCCCCGAGGTGGACCAGCGCCTTGTCGGTGATGGTGGGGGTGCCGCCGTACAGGGAGGGCAGGGAGAAGCCCCGCCAGTCGCAGGGCCTCGGCCAGGTCACGGGCGGCCGCGCTGCCTTCGACGAGCGCTTCGGCGTACATCGGTCGGTGCATGGAGGATCAGCCTTTCGAGGGTAAAAGGGTTACGTGGGCGGCGAGTCGGCCCTTCACGAGCCGCGCGGGGGCGCCGAGAGCACGAACCCGAGCTCTCCGGCGGCGTCCACGACGAGCGACATGAGCTGAGCGGTGGTGAGCGCCTCGCGCCGCTCTCCGTGCGGGCCGAAATGCAGGACGTACGCGGCCGGTTCGCCCCGGACCAATGGCACCCGGAGTCCCGGGGTCGTTCCCGGCACCGGTCCGGACCTGTGTGACACGCGGCTCCTCCAGAGCGCGGGGTCCTCCGGCCGAGGGGTCGCCGGGCTGCGGCTGCGGCACGGAGAGGACGAAGTAGGTGGCCTTGCCGTGCGGCAGGGCGCGTACGCCCCAGTCGTCAGTGAGGCTCTCCACCAGGAGCATGCCTCGCCCCGAGGTGGCGTTCAGGTCCCCGTGCCGGACGACCGGGAAGCCGCTCCCGTGGTCAACAACCGTCACGGTGATGGCATTTGCGGACCGCGCACAGGTCACATGGCAGGAGGGGCTGCCCGTGGCGTGCAGGACGGCGTTGGTGACGAGTTCGCTGACGAGAAGCTCGGCGGTCTCCGAAAGCTCGCCAGTGAACCCCCAGTCCCGCATCACCCCACGCACAGATTTTCTAGCCGCCCGGACGGACTCCTCGGCGACGGGAAAGGTAAAGGTCGGCTCTTCGCTGGACACCAGAGTTCACCTCTCGGCATGCGGTACGGGCAGGCGAAATTCCCGCCCGCACCACGGGCGTTGCCACGCTTCGCCATCATGAAATGACGTTCCGTGACCGACGAAGCCACCGTAGCTCTGCATACTCCCGACTTGCAAGTACCCTTTCGCATGTATGCATATCTACTTGCTGGCGCTCCCGCCGGACCAGCGGGCAAACTGAGCACCGACACCACACGAGGAGCACGATGGGCCAGACGATCAGGAGCCGCCGCCTGGGTTCGGACCTGCGGCAACTGCGCCGCAGGGCCAGCCTGACGGCCGAGGCGGTCGGCGCCGAACTCGGCTTCTCCCAGTCCAAGATGAGCCGGATAGAGAGCGGCGACGTCCGCGTCTCCCGTACCGACTTGAAGGCCCTGCTCGCCCTCTACAACGTCACCGACGAGAAGCAGATCACCGCCTTCGTCGAGGCGGCGAAGGACGCCAAGTCCCGTGGCTGGTGGATCGCTTACGAGGACGCGCTGCCGCGCGAGTACCGCGACTTCATCGCGCTGGAGGGCTCGGCGGCCGGCATCCGGACGTTCGAGGGCATGATCGTGCCGGGCCTGATGCAGACGCCGGACTACACGCGCCACATCATCACGGCCGGACCGGCGGTCCTGCCGCCGGGCCACGTGGACTCGCTCATCAAGGTGCGGATGGAGCGCCAGTCCATCCTGGACGCCGAACAGCCCCCGAAGATCTGGGCGATCGTGACCGAGGGTGCCCTGCGTCAGGTGGTCGGCGGCTACACGGTGATGCTGGACCAGCTCCACCATCTGACCCGCCTCACGGAGCGGAGCAACATCACGTTGCAGGTGCTCCCGTTCGAGGCGGGCGCGCACGCGGGCGTTCAAAGCCCCTTCGTGCTCTTCGACTTCCCGGCGGACCCCAGCATCGCCTGTGTGGCCAACCTGACCGGGACGCTGTTCATGGACCAGTCCGGACAGCTCGACGCGTTCTCGGACGCCTTCGACAACCTCCGGGCCAGCGCGCTGAGCCCGGCCGATTCACTGACGCGCATCACCGACATCATGGACTTGATGCGCCGCGAACAAGACAAGAGGAAGCCATCATGAGCACCGCCGCCCCCACCGTCGTCGGCCCGTTCGTCAAGGCCACCGCAAGCGGCCAGCAGGACAACTGCGTGGAGGTGGCCCCCCTCTCCGACGGCGGCCGGGCAGTCCGCGACAGCAAGAACCAACACGGCCCCCGTCTCCACTTCGGTCCGGCCCAGTGGACCGCCTTCACCGTCGGCGTGAAAGCCGGCGTGTACGAGGACTGATCCGCGCGAAAGATGACCCTAGGAGGGGATCAGTGCAGCGTGTACCGGTTTCTTCGTCCAACCTCCGAGCCGTCGGTTACGAGAACCATGTTCTGGAGGTCGAGTTCCGCAATGGACGCGTCTACCAGTACTCCGGCATCCCGGCCGAACTGCACGGTCAGCTGATGCGTGCGGCGAGCAAGGGCAGATTCCTGCATCTGTCCGTGATCGACCGGTACCCAACACGTCGGATTCGCTAGTGCCGTACCGATGGCGCCGGAAGGCGTCACCTTCGTAGCTGAAGGTGGCGCCAACAGGGCCACCACCAGTGGCGGACAGCGAAAAGCCTCCGCCCCGCGAGTGAACTCGCGGGGCGGAGGCTTACATGGGGTGGTGGAGATGGCGGGAATCGAACCCGCGTCCAACGGTGCGGAACCAGGGCTTCTCCGAGTGCAGTTCGCTACGCTTTTCTCGGCCCCGGAGGTCACGCGAACAAGCCTCCGACAGGCCCAGCCACTGTTTGATTTCCTTCTCGGCCCCGTGGCCGGGCCGAGAAGTTTAGATCCCTAGTTGATGCCAGGATCCGGGTCGGGATCACCCCCGGGCTGACACTCCGCAGAGTCTTCGCTTAGCTGCTAATTAGGCAGCGAGGGCGAAGGCGGAGGAATCGCGCTTGGAATTGGCGATTATTGTTTGCGACATATGGTTTACGAGATCATTGCCGCTTCCTCGACTCGCTTCCCCTGCTTCGACATCCGCTGTCGAAACCGATCATCCCCATGTTGTTTTTTCAAAACGCGCACCTTCGCTGAGGTGCACGGCCCATCGTACGTGACCAACGCCGGACGATGCCACCGTATTCCCCGTGGGGGCCTCAGGCGCTGCGCTGCCGACGGCGGGCCGCCGAGATGGCGCGGTTCGTCTCCCGCGTGTCCTGCTTCTCGCGGAGCGTCTGTCGCTTGTCGTACTCCTTCTTGCCCTTCGCCAGCGCGATCTCGACCTTGACCCGGCCGTCCTTGAAGTACAGCGCGAGCGGCACGATCGTGTGACCGCTCTCCTGCGACTTCGACGCCAGCTTGTCGATCTCGGCCCGGTGCAGCAGCAGCTTGCGCTTCCGCTTCGCCGCGTGGTTGGTCCAGGTGCCCTGGACGTACTCGGGTACGTGGATGTTGTGGAGCCAGGCCTCGTGGTCGTCGATCTGGACGAAGCCGTCGACCAGGGAGGCCCGCCCCATGCGCAGGGACTTGACCTCCGTACCCATGAGGACGAGGCCGCACTCGTAGGTGTCGAGGATCGTGTAGTCGTGCCGCGCCTTCTTGTTCTGCGCGATCATCTTGCGCCCGGTGTCTTTTTCCTTCGCCATAGTGCGGTCATTTTCGCACTACGACCCACCCCCGAGGCCACTCAATACCGTCTCGGCCCGCTGCTGGGCCCTCTCCCCCACCACGAGGTCGGGTGTGATGCCCCGGCCGTCGACCGTACGGCCGCCCGGAGTGCGGTAGTGGCCGACGGTCAGCTCGGCCACCGAACCGCCCGGAAGCTTGCTCGGCATCTGCACGGAGCCCTTGCCGAAGGTGGGCGAACCGACGGTGACCGCGCGGCCCCGGTCCTGGAGCGCACCGGTCAGCAGCTCGGCGGCGCTCATCGTGCCGCCGTCGACCAGGACGACGACCGGCCGGTCCGTGTCACCGCCCGGATCGGCGTACAGGGCCTGTTCCTCGCCGCGCACGTCGTACGTGGCGACCAGCCCGCCGTCCAGGAAGGCGGAGGCGGCGACGACGGCCTCGGCGACGAGCCCGCCGGAGTTGGCGCGCAGATCGAGCAGTATCCCGGCCCCTTCGGGAGCGTCCCGCACGGCGTCCCGGACGCCGGCCCCCGCACCCTTGGTGAAGGCGGCCACCTTGATCAGGACCGCCGACGAGGACTCGGCCCCCAGCCGTCGCACGGTGACCGGCTCGGTCGTCAGCCGGGCCCGCCGCAGGGTCTCGGTCCAGCTCCGGCCCTCCCGGACCAGCCCGAGCTCCACCCGGCTGCCCTCGGCCGCTCCCGTACCGTCTCCGCGCAGTAACGCGACGATCTCCGCCACCGGGCGCTTGCCGACCGCGCGGCCGTCCAGGGTGCGCAGCAGGTCGCCGGTACGGATGCCGGCCCGGTCGGCGGGACCGCCGGGCTGGACGCGGGACACGGTGACGCCGCCGTGGGCGGTGCGCCGGGCGGAGAGCCCGACGCCGGTGTACGTACCGTCCAGCGCCTGCTCGAACTCCTCGTACTCCCGCTCGTCGTAGACCGCCCCCCAGCGGTCCCCGCTGCGGCTGACGACCTCCTCGGCGGCGTCCTTCACGGACTTCCCGTCGGCCTCGGCCGCGGCGGCGGCGTCCTCGATCTCCTCGCGGTCGACCGGGGCGACGGTGGAGGAGACGGCACGGGTCTGCGCCCCGGCCCCGGGCTCGGGATCCTGCGGCAGCGAACCGGTCGCGGCGGCGGTGGCGAGAGCACACCCGAAGACCAATGTCAGGGCCGCCCCGCGGCGAAGACCGCGGGGCCCGAAGCGTTGAGCGGAGCCCGACATGGCGACGAGTCTAGGACAAGCCCCCTGGGGCGCACGGGCGATCACCCGTGCGCCCCAGGGGGCACATGTCACACCTTCAGGTACTTGCGCAGCGCGAACAGAGCGGCGACGGCGGGCATCAGCAGACCGATCGCGAGCACCAGCGGAAGCTTGGTGAGGACCGCGTCCCAGCCGATGAAGTTGATCAGGTTCAGCTTCTCCTGGAGCGCGAGGCCGCCGTCGATCAGGAAGTACCGGCCGCCGAGCAGCATGCCGCAGGCCAGTACGCCGCCGATCAGGCCGGCGACGGCCGCCTCCATGATGAAGGGGGCCTGGATGTAGAAGCCGGAGGCTCCCACGAGGCGCATGATGCCCGTTTCACGTCTCCGGCTGAACGCGGAGACGCGCACGGTGTTGACGATCAGGATCAACGCGATGACCAGCATCAGGATCATCACGTAGATCGCGACGACGTTCATGCCGTTCATCAGCTCGAAGAGGTTGTCCAGGATGGACCGTTGGTCCTGGACGGACTGCACCCCGTCGCGTCCGGCGAAGGCCGTCGCGACGACCTTGTACTTCTGCGGGTCGTCCAGCTTGACCCGGAAGGACTCCTGCATCTGGTCGGGCGTGATGTTGCCCGCCATCGGGGAGTCGCCGAACTGCTCCTGGTAGTGCTTGTACGCCTCGTCGACCGTCTCGAAGTGGACCGTCTCGACGGCGTCCATCTTCTTCAGATCGGTCTCGATCTGATCCTTCTGCTCCTTGGTGACAGCCCCCTTGGCGCACTTGGGCATGTCCTTGGCGTCGTTCTTGTTGCAGAGGAAGATCGAGACGTTGACCTTGTCGTACCAGTAGTCCTTCATCGTGCTGACCTGCTCGCGCATCAGCAGCGCACCGCCGAACAGGGCGAGCGAGAGGGCGACGGAGACCACGACCGCGAAGGTCATCGTGAGGTTGCGGCGGAGACCGACGCCGATCTCCGACAGGACGAACTGGGCGCGCATGGCGTCCTTTCAGTACTCGATGCTCGAAATGCACGAAGGGCCGAAGCCCTTCGGTCAGTGCTGGTAGCCGTAGACGCCGCGTGCCTGGTCGCGTACGAGACGGCCCTGCTCGAGCTCGATGACGCGCTTGCGCATCTGGTCGACGATGTTCTGGTCGTGGGTCGCCATGATCACGGTGGTGCCGGTCCGGTTGATCCGGTCCAGCAGCTTCATGATGCCGACCGAGGTCTGCGGGTCGAGGTTGCCGGTCGGCTCGTCCGCGATCAGCAGCATGGGGCGGTTCACGAAGGCGCGGGCGATGGCCACACGCTGCTGCTCACCACCGGAGAGCTCACCGGGCATCCGCTCCTCCTTGCCGCCGAGGCCGACGAGGTCGAGCACCTGGGGCACGGCCTTGCGGATCTCGCCGCGGGGCTTGCCGATGACCTCCTGCGCGAAGGCCACGTTCTCCGCGACCGTCTTGTTGGGCAGCAGGCGGAAGTCCTGGAAGACCGTCCCCAGCTGGCGGCGCATCTGCGGCACCTTCCAGTTGGACAGCCGCGCGAGGTCCTTGCCGAGCACATGGACCATGCCCGTGCTGGCGCGCTCCTCGCGCAGGATCAGTCGCATGAAGGTCGACTTGCCGGAGCCGGAGGACCCCACCAGGAAGACGAACTCACCCTTCTCGATGTCCAGCGAGACATCGCGCAGAGCCGGTCGGGTCTGCTTCGGGTAGGTCTTGGAGACGTTGTCGAATCGGATCACGGATGCACCACGGTCGGCCGGGAGTAGGTGAGCGTGACCATACGCGAACCGGGCTCACGCGTGCAGGCGGCGTCCGGCAATGGGCGATTTATGGCGGATCGACCGCCGGAACGAAACGGGTCGTGCCGGACCTTGTCCGGCGGGCCGCGCCGAAATCGCCGCGAGCTGGCACAGTGGTGGGGGGAACGGTTGCGTTTCCGTGAGCGTTGTGCGGAGAGAAAGCAGGCAAGCGGCTCCGCCGCGCGGGAGGAGGAATGCGCATGACCTATGACCGACTGGTGTGCGCGAACTGCGCGTCGCCCGTGAGCGAGGGCCGTTGCCGTGTCTGCCGTGCCGTGCGGCAGCAGATGCTGGAGGAGCAGGGCCAGGGCCCGCTGGCCGGGATGAGCCCGGCGATGCTGATCGCCCTGATGGTGGTGCTGCTGACCGCCCTCGCGCTGCTGGCGCACCAAGCGGCCTGATCCCGGCCCGCACGCGCGTACGGCCCTCCGGGGCCGCCCCTCATCGCCCCGTCGGGGCTGACAGACGTATGCGTACGGCCGCCTGAGCGGTCCGGACGCGCAGAAGGGCCCGGGAGGCGTCGTACGCCCTCCCGGGCCCTTCGTCATGCTGTGTCGTGCCGTGCGCGCTAGGCGACCGTGCGACCGCCGCCGACGAGGCGCGGCAGGATACGGAAGCCGATGCCGCCCGCGATCATCGTCGCGGCGCCGATGACCAGGAAGGTCGTCTCGGCCGCACCGGTCTCGGCGAGCTCTTCCTTGCCCTTGCTCTGCTCGACCGGCTTGTTGCCGACGCTGTCGGTGTCGGTGCCGTCGGTGCACTCGGCGCCGTCGAGGTCGACGGTGCAGGTGCCGGCGTCGTCGCCACCGGTGGTGGAACCGCCGGTGGAGCCGGCCGTGGAGCCGCCCGTGGAGCCACCGGTGGAGCCGGTGGTGCCGCCCTGGTCGCCGCCGCCGTTGTTGCCGGAGCCACCGTTGTTACCGGAACCGCCGTTGTTGCCGGAGCCGCCGTTGTTGCCGGAGCCGCCATTGTTGCCCGAGCCGCCGTCGACGCCACCGTCAGCGCCACCATCGGCACCGCCGTCAACGCCACCATCTACGCCGCCGTCAGCACCGCCATCGACGCCACCATCGGCACCGCCATCGACGCCACCATCGGCACCGCCGTCGACGCCACCGTCAGCACCGCCGTCAACGCCACCATCGGCACCGCCATCGACACCACCGTCAACGCCACCATCTACGCCGCCGTCGACACCACCGTCAACGCCGCCGTCGACTCCGCCATCCACGCCACCGTGAACGCCACCTTCGACACCGCCGTCAGCAGCACCGCCGTCGGCGCCCGCGTCGACGCCGCCCGGGTCGCCACCATCGGTGGTGCCCTGGATGAGGCCGCCGATGAGACCGTCCTCGGTCTCGTCCTGGGTGGTGATCGTGGAGTCCTTCGAACCGCTGAGGTCCAGCGCCTGCGCCGCACCGGCAGCGGTCAGCGAGGCACCCGCGGCTATAACCGCACCAGCGGCGATCCGCGCGACGCGAACCCGCGTCTTCTTCGTCATGTGTTGCTACCCCCAGTAGCCGATCTCGTCATTGGAGCAGCCATATGCGGGCCGTGGGCCCTGCGGGGAATCACTCTCGGCAAGGCCACATCGTGTCGTGGTCACCCCGCCCGCCCCCCGGTTCACACCCGTCCCAGACATACGCATGCTGCTCTAGCACCCTGGCCAGAGT
This sequence comes from Streptomyces sp. SID14515, assembly GCF_010548505.1. Taxonomy (NCBI): domain Bacteria; kingdom Bacillati; phylum Actinomycetota; class Actinomycetes; order Kitasatosporales; family Streptomycetaceae; genus Streptomyces; species Streptomyces sp. SID14515. Next base: position 68,548 of record NZ_JAAGMH010000138.1, read on the forward strand.
TAAGGATTACGTCAAGGCCGTTCCGTGCACTACACACCGGTATGGGGGTTCTTGACGGCTATTCGGAAGCACGACTGTGACGCATCGGGCACAGGTTCTCCCCAACGCAGGAGGGCCCGGACAGTCGCCTGTCCGGGCCCAACCTCCGTACCGCCGAGGCTACTTCTCGCTCTGCTTGCGCCAGCGGATGCCCGCTTCGACGAAGCCGTCGATCTCGCCGTTGAAGACCGCTTCGGGGTTGCCCATCTCGAACTCCGTACGCAGGTCCTTGACCATCTGGTACGGGTGCAGGACGTACGAACGCATCTGGTTGCCCCAGGAGTTGCCGCCGTCGCCCTTGAGCGCGTTCATCTTCGCCTGCTCCTCCTGGCGGCGGCGCTCGAGGAGCTTCGCCTGGAGGACGTTCATCGCGGACGCCTTGTTCTGGATCTGCGAGCGCTCGTTCTGGCAGGAGACGACGATGCCGGTGGGCAGGTGGGTCAGACGGACCGCGGAGTCCGTGGTGTTGACGCCCTGTCCGCCGGGACCCGAGGAGCGGTACACGTCCACGCGCAGCTCGGACTCGTCGATCTCGATGTGGTCGGTCTGCTCGACCACCGGGAGCACCTCGACGCCCGCGAAGGACGTCTGGCGGCGGCCCTGGTTGTCGAAGGGCGAGATGCGGACCAGGCGGTGGGTGCCCTGCTCGACGGAGAGCGTGCCGTAGGCGTACGGGACCTGCACGGCGAAGGTGGTCGACTTGATGCCGGCCTCTTCGGCGTAGGCGGTCTCGTAGACCTCGGTCTTGTAGTTGTGCCGCTCGGCCCAGCGGATGTACATGCGCTGGAGCTTCTCCGCGAAGTCCGCGGCGTCGACGCCGCCGGCCTCGGCCCGGATGGTCACCAGGGCCTCGCGCGCGTCGTACTCGCCGGAGAGGAGCGTGCGGACCTCCATCTCGTCCAGCGCCTTCTTCACCGACTCCAGCTCGGCCTCGGCCTCGGCCTGGGCGTCGGCGTCGCTCTCGTCCGCGGCGAGCTCGAAGAGGACTTCGAGGTCGTCGATGCGGCCGCGCAGGGTCTCGGCCTTGCGGACCTCGGCCTGGAGGTGGGAAAGCTTGCTGGTGATCTTCTGGGCCGCCTCCGGGTCGTCCCACAGGGACGGCGCCGCAGCCTGCTCCTCGAGCGCGGCGATGTCCGCCCTCAGCGCATCCAGGTCCAGGACGGCCTCGATCGACCCCATGGTCGAGGAGAGGGACTTCAGCTCTTCGGAAATATCGACGACTGCCACGGGTCCAGCGTAACGGCTGGCCGGATGAAGCTTGCCCTCCCCCGGGAACCGGCCCGGAAAAGGGGTGCGCTCATGGGGTCGCCGGGGCCGAGTTCTCGCTGTCCTGGGGGGCCGGGCCGCCGTCGCCGCCGCCGGTGGCCAGCCAGCCGCCGACCGCGACGGCCGCGCAGAGGGCGAGGGCGGCGACACCGAGGGT